>JAILIJ010000028.1 GCA_024695315.1 Bacteroidaceae bacterium | reverse complement strand
GTGGAAAAGCATAACGAATTTCTTAGTCTTTGAATTATAGACGACCTTTGGGCGTTCCATAATACAACCACGCTCTATATCACTTCCAGGAGTCTCGCTAACGGCAAGCGCCACCCCTTCTTCAGTCCAAGTCTTTAAGTCTGTACTTGAATAAACGCTAACCCCGACTTCAGTTGTAAAGCCCTTATATGGTCGGTTTTCGCCATACCAATAGAACTTATCTCCATACTTTATCACATTACCTCCGTGGGCATTAATATGCTTACCATTTGAGTCAAGCCACAATTCTCCATTTTTCTGTGCAGAAAGATTAGTAGGTAATGACAGCAAAACAGCCACTACATACGCAAAAATCGAAACGCTAAAAATTCTCTTCATACCTATTTATGTTATTATTTTTCGCAAAGATATGTGTTTAAATTGAATTACAAACTATTTATGCAGAAGAATGAAGTTTTTGGTATTATAAAAAACGTTAACTTTGCGTCGTATAAAAAACTTTGGTTTCGGAAGTGGTAAAAAGAATAGTTTAAAAGACTATAGTTGTGGCGGAAATCATTCCGCAAACTAACTTCTACCGTCTCTATTATTTATTTCTCTTTTTAAGCCATATAGTATGGCTTTGCAAAACTTTCGAGAATCAAGTAAAAGATAATAAATCAGGATATGGATACATCCACTATTTTATTACTAATAAGTTTGACTGTCTGTGCCAGTTTCGTACAACGAGTCAGCGGATTTGGATTCGGAGTCTTTATAATGACCATGCTACCTCACATTATGCCTTCATACGGCGAGGCAACAACTCTTTCAGGACTCCTTGCAGGCGCTCAATCCCTTTTTATTGCGATTAAGATGCGAAAATATATAAGTTGGAAAAGATTATTGCCTATACTTATAACATTCATAATTATAAGTTATGTATCCATACAATTTGTGTCATCTGTCGATGATAAATTGCTAAAGCACATTCTTGGCGTCACCCTTATTATAGCCAGCATTTACTTTCTTTTTATAAGTAAAAGAATACATGTAAAGCCAACTCTCCCAATACAAATAAGCATGGGAACAATCTCTGGAATGATGGGCGGATTCTGTGCCATGCAAGGGCCACCAGCCGTACTGTACTTCATACAGTCTGAAAAGACCAAAGAGGAATATATTGGCATCTCACAAGCTTATTTCGTGATTGGAAATATCATGATGACAATATTCAGGGCAAAAGCAGGTTTTCTAACGCCAGCCGTTGGTTGGGCATGGTGCTACGCCATTTGCGCTGTATTTGTAGGTACATGGATTGGTGGTAAGGTTTTCGATAAAATGCCTATATCAATTTTAAGAATGGTAATATACATTTATATGGCTATAAGTGGTATTATAGCTTTGATGGCATAAAAAAATATATTCTGTTGATTATTGGAGGTAGTTATCATATTTAACGTAAAAAGCGTTTTGAAACGAACGTAATTTTCTACCCCACCTCCTTCGGCAACGCTTCGTATCTCCTTCGTATCACCTTCGTATTTCATAGCTGATAAGTATGAATTTTACGTTACTAAAATTTTAGCTTATCCCCTCATGAAATCGGAGCTATACGCGTACCGTCAGATGAATAGTCAAATCTACTCAAAGCTACCCATTTTATCATTTTTAAGGTTGTAAAAAAGGGCCTTTTATATTTATTTAACACTTCGTTAAAAATCGTTACGAAGGATTGTAATCTCTACTTTGCATTTACGAATAAAATGCAAAAATAGCTTATCATATAAAAATGATGGTATTATTAAAATAAATAGTAGATATTCATAACGAAAACCTACTATTTGCATTTATACGTTTCTGAGCTTTTTAAAAGAAGAAATTATTTCACATCAATTCTATCTTTCAGATAATTACCTCCTTATCCTTTCTTCCAGAAATTAGGTGTGAAAAGAATTATAATAGGGAAAATCTCAAGACGTCCAATAAGCATTAGGAATGAACAAACCCACTTAGCAAAAGGACTAAGTATCGCCCATGAATTTGCTGGGCCATAATAGCCCATTCCCGGACCTACATTACTAATACTTGACATGGCCAAACCAAAAGCTTCATAATAGTCGAAATCAGGATGCACATCATTCGGACTAACACCAAAGAGGGCAAGTACAAAGGCTCCTCCGAAAAGTCCTAATACAAATAGAGTGATAAATCCAAGGAGAGTTTGAACTATTGACTGAGGAATAACCACATCATTCATACGTACTGGGATAACTGCACGTGGATGAAGAATACGGGTAAATTCATTCTTCAACACACGATAAATGATGGACATACGTGCACATTTGAATCCACCACTCGTACTGCCCGAACACGCTCCTGCAAACATAACAAAAAGCAGTATAGGCATGAGTTGTACAGGCCAAAGAGTATAGTCACATGTAGCAAGTCCAGTAGTAGTCTGAAGAGAAATAACGGTAAATATCGATTCTCGGAAAGATAATTCAAAGTCAGAAAATCCTCGATTATAGAAAAGCGTAATTGTGCATACCGCTGTAGCTATCAATACTATAATATAGTAACAACGAACTTCGGCGTCACGTAAAAACTGCTTGATACGCCCCTTTAGAATTGTATAATAAATGAGAGTGTAGTTCACACCCGATGTAAACATGAAAAAGGTGAGAACATACTCAATTGTGGCAGAATTGTCGAAAGCCTCGTGTAACAAAGCCGAATGCGTTCCGTAACCTCCTGTTGCCGTAGTACACATAGAGTAATTGATTGCGTCAAATGTGTCCATACCGCATAATAACAGGGCGAATATGCAAAGAACAGTAAGCATCACATAAACAGAGCCAATCCACTTTGCAGCCATACTAATACGTGGATGAACTTTATCGTGTAGCGGTCCCGTAGACTCTGCTGCGAAAAGCTTTACCTCGCCCACTCCGAAAGCCGGCAGAATAGCTATCGTAAAGAACACTATTCCTATACCTCCAATCCATTGTGTCAAGCTTCGCCAAAAGAGCAAACTACGTGGCAAACTGTCAATATCGTCTATTATCGTAGCTCCAGTAGAAGTGAAACCAGACATAGTCTCAAAAAACGCACTTGACACGTCCGGAATAGTACCAGAGATAAGGAACGGGAACATTCCAATAATAGTAAATACCACCCAAACAAGTGAGACGACCACATAACCGTCCTTACGCCCCATATTTGCACCTGCATTACGGCCGATTAAATGACCTATTACACCAAGCAAGATTGTTGCAAATATTGGTGGACAAAAAGCCTCAATTCCCTCATTATATATGAAAGCAACAATCTGGCAAAGTACCATAAGTCCTGCTTCGATATAAAGCAGAATGCCAATAATCTTCGCTATGAGTCGCCAATTTATCATTTTTGAATATTTTTTACTTAAACCACTTATCAAGTTTCTTAAGCGTATTGCCTATACAAAAGACCACCACTTTGTCTCCCACTTGAAGCCTTGTAGTACCAGACACAAGCATGCTCTTACCATCACGGCACATACCTCCGATATTTACACCACGAGGCAAGCTAAGCTCCATGATTGGTTTCTTCGTAACCTTAGAATTTTCTTTAACTATAAATTCTGCCACATCAGCATCTGCCACGGTAAGCATCTTCACATTATCCACATCTCCCTTAAGTAGCATACGATAGATATGACTGGCCGCAATAACTTTCTTATTTATTATAGTTCCCACATCAAGGTTTTCCGCCATATCGAAATAGTCTATATTCTCGACTTGAGCAATAGTCTTACGGACACCCTTACGTCGTGCAGCCACACAAGACAAAATATTCTGCTCATCGTTGCCAGTAAGTGAGAAAAAGGCCTCAAGGTGATTAAATCCCTCATCGTTAAGGAGATCCATATCATAACCTTCTCCATTTATTATAAGAGTACGAGGCTTAGTTATGGCACCCAACTGCTGACAATGCTCTTGATCAGGTTCTATAATCTTTACCGAATAAGAGTCTGGAAGTGCCCAGTCTGCGCGTACAGCTAATTTTGAGCCTCCAACGATAACTGTATGCTCAACTGACGGATAATCATCTTTACCAGAAAGTTTGCGAATGACATTTATTCCCTCGCGTGTGGTCATAAAAAATACAAGGTCACGTGGCAAAATCTTCTCATCTCCATAAGGTACAACAGTCTCGCCGTTACGTTTGATAGCAACGACATGGAAGTAATGCCCATGCACCTTACCGATTTCCTTTAAAGTGTGTCCAACCAAAAGATTATGCTCATTTACAACTTCCTTATCAGTTATAGGACTGGCATCATGCATCTTAACGCTCAGTAGAATCATGTCTCCATTATTAAACTCCCATAACTGTCTAACCCAACTATACTTGGCGCAGTTAGCTATATCTTGAGCTGCGAGAAGTTCTGGATAGATAAGCGATTCTATGCCCATCTTCTTAAAAAGTTCAAGATTTTCAGGCTTCATGTATTCATAATTGTCCACACGAGCCACCGTACATTTCGCTCCTAACTGCTTAGCCAACATACAGCAAGAGAGATTCTCGCTCTCATGAGGCGTTACAGCTATGAAGAGGTCGGCATTGGATACGTCGGCACTCTTTAGTCCCTTAATAGATGAAGGCGACTTAGGAAGAGTCATGATGTCAAGGTCAGCATTCAATTTGCTTAACTTTTCGACATCACTATCCATAAGAACTACATTCATATTGTCTTTTGACAACAGACGAGCCAAATGTGTGCCTACAGCACCGGCACCAGCTATGATAATCTTCACTTTTTTATAATTTTAGTTCAACATTTAGAAATAGCGAACTTGTCTATTTCCTTAGTCATCACCCTTCTCGAATTATTACACAAGCCCTTTCTCCGAATTATCCGTCTTATGATGTATAGCCATTACAACATTAAAAAGATAGGCACGAAAATTTCAGGCCTTTCCAATAATTACATCTGAGATGCTTTCTGCATCCATTCCAGCTATTTTGTATAATTCAGAAACCTTTCCGTGTTCTATAAACACATCAGGTATTCCAATCCTATGCACATCAACATTATAGCCATTATCAGCAACGAACTCAAGCACAGCATCGCCAAGTCCGCCTCGTATCACACCATCCTCTACGGTAATAACTCGCTTATAGTTCTTGCATACTTCGTGAAGTAGTTCCTCATCAATAGGCTTTAGGAAACGCATATCATAATGTGCCACAGAGAATGTGTCATGCGCTCCTTCTTCTTTTTCATGAAGTTTATTGACCATTCTCATTTCAGCAATCATGATTGCTTTGCTAACCTCAACTCCTATAGGTCCTAATGAGAGTACTGCAACATCCTTTCCGTCACGAATTTTTCGTCCCTTTCCAATAGGAATTTCTTCAAACTCACATTTCCAGTCGATGACAGAGCCACGTCCACGTGGATAGCGTATAACGAAAGGTCCCTTATTAGGTAACTGAGCAGTATACATTAAGTTACGTAATTCTATCTCATTTAATGGTGATGAAATAGTGAGGTTTGGTATTGGACGCAAGAATGCTAAATCAAACGCTCCATGATGGGTAGGTCCATCCTCCCCAACAAGTCCTGCTCTATCCAGACAAAGAACCATATTAAGATTCATGAGCGCCACGTCATGTATGATATTGTCGTAGGCTCGCTGCATAAATGAAGAATAGATATTACAGAATGGAAGTAAACCGTCCTTAGCCATACCACCAGAAAATGTTACAGCATGACCTTCTGCTATTCCTACATCAAATGTTCGATTTGGCAGAGCTTTCATCATAATATTCATCGAACATCCTGTCGGCATAGCTGGTGTTACTCCAACAATCTTTTCATTCTTTTGAGCAAGTTCAAGAAGTGTAGTTCCAAACACATCTTGAAAACGTGGTGGTTGAGGGCTATCATCATTACTACTTATTCTTTCTCCCGACTCAAAATTGAACTTACCAGGAGCATGCCAAATAGTGGCATTCTGCTCAGCAGGAGCATACCCTTTGCCCTTTTTGGTAAGAATATGTAGAATCCTAGGACCTTTCATGTCCTTAATTATCCTTAGTACACGTACCAGTTCCTCCACGTCGTTTCCGTCCATAGGTCCGAAATATCGGATATCCATCCCTTCAAACATATTCTGCTGTCGTGTAATAACAGACTTCAGACTATTATTGAAACGGATAAGTACTTTACGACGCTTTTCGTTTAGTATTCCCCAATCTGTCAATTTACGGGAAATCTTATACCTAACAGTATTGTAAGTATTATTTGTTGTGAGTAAAAGAAGGTATTTTCTCATACCTCCAACACTCCTATCTATTGACATGTGATTATCATTTAAAATGATAAGCATATCATTTGGTGTAGATGATGTGTTGTTAATACCTTCAAAGGCTAAACCTCCACTCATCGAACCATCGCCTATAACAGCAACCACCTTACGTTTCTCATCATGAAGTTTAGCAGCAACGGCCATACCTAAAGCTGCCGATATAGAGTTTGAAGCATGACCACAAGTAAACGTGTCATACTCACTTTCCGACGGATGAGGGAATGGTTTCAAGCCGTGGAGTTTTCTATTTGTACAGAAACGTTCTCTACGACCGGTAAGTATCTTATGTCCATAAGCTTGATGACCCACATCCCATACAATACGATCGTATGGGGTGTCAAAAACATAATGCAAAGCTACCGTTAGCTCCACAACCCCAAGGCTTGATGCCAAGTGACCTGGATTTACTGATAGCTCCTTGATAATGTCACGACGCAACTCATCGCACAATTCCGGCAACTGCTCTACAGAAAGTGTACGCAAATCTGCTGGATAATCAATTCCATTTAATAGCTTATACTCGTCTTTTTCTCCCATTTCTAACATTTTAATGAGCAAAAAAACCCATTTTAATGGGCAAAGTTAGACAAAACCATAGAGATTACAAAAAAAAATACCTAAATTAACATGTATCACTCTCTCATCTTGACTTTGTTTTACTTTTACGCAATTTGAACAACTAAGCCTCTAACGTCCTAATAAAATTCTTCCAATTGAAAACTCCACATTAGAAAAAGCCTGTTTTAAATGACCTAAACAAAGAAAACATAAGGATAATATGAAACAGCAAGTAAGTTTTTTTGAACAAATAATTAAAATGCTTAATTTTGCCTTTCGTTTAATAAAAGTCCTTCCCCTCACAAGGGAAAAAGAATGACAATAAAAAATTACCTGTGGTAAACCAAACAAGAAAGTGGTAACACCAATTATGAAAGAAAGAAATCATACATTTGACTTTTTATGTGGAATATGCATTATTAGAATGATAACACTTCACACAATCACGTTTTGCGGACACGCTAACGACGGATGGTGGAAAGAAGTCATGGCTTGGTCTTTCTTCTTCATGTGTTTCTTCTTTTTCAAAGCAGGATATTTCAATAAAACTGTTAGTGGAAACTCACGCGAATACGTTACCGACAAGGCTAAACGACTGCTAATTCCTTATGCAGTATGGGGTACGATAGGTTTTATCGTCTATGCCATCTATCTGCCTTTCGAAATAGAACGCTACCATAAACCCATAGAACCGATGGAATGGGATCACCTATGGCGAACAAGTAGCTTCTGGGGAAATGAACCAGTATGGTTTCTGTTCTCTTTCTTCTCAGCATACGTACTCGTTCACTTTATGAAGAAAATACAGATTGTGAAACCAATATCTGTTTTCCAATCAGTTGTATTGGCAACATTTCCATTCATCAGCTACTGGCTATGGAAGAATGAGAACCCAATGTTCTTCAGCCTCAACAACGTGTTCATGGGGGCATTCTTTTTCTATCTGGGACGCGGATGGAGATTCGTACTCGATCACTTAGATAGGCAAGTAATAATACCTATATGTCTACTCCTAATACTCGCTTTCTGCTTTAGCAATGTATTATGGCATGGGGAGTACGTAATGAGCACGAACAGATTCGACGGCAATCCTTTTGCCGCATTCATAAATACTGTTATCATACTTTTAGGACTATCAGGACTTTTTATAAAACTGCCACTAAAAAGAGTTCCTGTAATCAACTATATCGGTCAGCACAGCATGGTGTACTTCGTAGCACACTACCCCATACTGCAATTCTACCGATTCACACATATTTGTTTCGGACGCAGCATATATGGACGATATGATGACCTAATCATCCTACTTGTTTTCGTATTCTGTATCTGTACATGGCTCGTTCCTTACGTGGAAAAAATACCTTGGCTGAGCGGAAGATTCAAAAAAGCTAAAGCTATCGTAGACAATACTCACAATGATGAAAATAAAATTGTGATGCTAACGGAAACAGCAACCTCAACAAGTTCCACATCCTCTGATTCTGTTACAAATGTAGAGGCAAATGGACAACAAAAAGTATAAAACAATACAGTATTTTTTACTTAGAAAAGGATTTTGACAATAAAAATGAATATAGCTTATCTCATTTCTGCACATACTGATGCGCCACAGCTGAAACGACTCATAGAGGCTTTGCATACTGATGCACAGTTTTTTGTACACATCGATAAGAAATCAGACATTTCACAATTCAAAAATATAATAAAACAACATAACGTTCATTTTCTTGAAAATAGAATAGATGTACGTTGGGGGACAATACTTGAAGTTGAATATCAAATGGAACTTATTAAGGCTGCCATCGAGTATCCTATATATTTCGACCGCATATTCTTCCTCAGCGGAATGGATTTCCCTCTATGGAGCAACGAACGTATTCTTGACTTTCTCGACCATAACAGAGATAGGGAATTTATTCAAGGAATTTGTATGGATACAAACGATATACAGCATCAACAGACAGAAATGTATTCCATCTCAAGACCTTTCATCAATCATAAAAATTTGAGCAACAAGTGGAATATGAGACTAGGAATCTTGATGCGAAAATTCCACAAGCTAAGAGGCAAAAGAAAACCTTTGGAATTTGTTGTTACTCCTGACATTCAGGATAAATCATGTTTCCTACCACAACCTGAATTATGGAGACTATACAAAGGATCTGCATGGTGGTGCATATCAGAAGACTTGGCAAAATACATATTCAACATATATAAAAAATGCCCAGAAGTTAAAGAGTATTTTAAAGACTCATTCGGATCAGCAGAAACACTAATCCAAACAATAGTTTTCAATACTCACGAATGGGCTTCGAAGAGCATACTATCAAAAGGAGCATATCCAGGTTTACCGGCTCTCACACCTCTACATTACATAGTCTATGACCCAGTAATAAAAATTATGGATGAAACAGATTATGACAAACTCATAGATAGTGGTAAAATGTTTGCACGAAAATTCGTAAGTGGAAAGAGCGATAAACTCGTAGAAATGCTGAAAAAGAAAAATGGGGAGTAAGTACGTTTCTTAAACTTAAGAAACTATAAAAAATTACTCTACGTACATAATGTAAAAAAAAAAAGTTATATTTGCAAAAGTAAAATACTGACAACAATACTTTTCTGCCAATGAATATAGCTATAATAATCGCAGGTGGAACAGGAAACCGCATGGGACAAGACATACCCAAGCAATTCATAAATGTTTATGATAAACCTGTTCTTATTTATACACTTGAAAGCTTCCAACGACACCCACAAATAGATGCTATCGAAGTTGTGTGTATAGATGGATGGCATGAGATTGTATGGGCATACGCTAAACAATTCAGCATATCTAAACTC
>JAILIJ010000015.1 GCA_024695315.1 Bacteroidaceae bacterium | reverse complement strand
CTGTTGTGAAATGTAAATTAAACTTATATGATGCCATAATAAATTAAATCTCTTTTTTTAATGTAAAATGTAAGAAATTGTCACACCAACATTTGTTGGAAGAATATTGTAACCGGTAGCATTTGACTGTACCTCACCATTTATGGTGTAACTATCATAATCGTCTCCCTTGAAATACTCCTTTTGGTTGTAGAACAAAAGACCACATCCTCCATGCAATGTAAGAACAAAATGCTTATTCAACTTATAGGCATAACCAAATGTAACACCTAAACCTGCAGTATAGCCATCATAAATCTTACGAGCAACTGGAAAGTCATAGGAAGCAATGATACCTCCAATACCAATGTACTGCTGGTGCATTGAACGTCCAGATAGCCAATAACGGAATTCTGGTTGAACACCCACAAACTTGGAATCACATCCCCAAGGCTTGTAACCACCAAATGCATTAAAAGCAAAAGATGTAGAGTTACCTGTACCGATTTCAATACCTAAACTTGGAACACATGCAACATCCCATGCTAAGTCTGTATTGAACGCAAACATCTGTGCACGAACGCCTATTGTAGAAGTCAACGCCAGTATGATTGTAAGAATGTATTTTCTCATATTCTTTTTCTTTCAATATTTGTCTTACTTTACAACTGTCCACAAACCATAAGATGTAGAAGTAATTGTGTCACGATTAATAAGGATATCATAATCGATAGTCTTAAGCCATCTAAGAGCACCTTTACCTTCATTTGCTTTTGTCAAAGTATATAGTGTTGTGGAATCCTCACCAATCTCATAAGCATCAGTAAAGTCATTAAGATCATTCATCTTATAACGGACATGATGCTGTTTAACCTTGCCTTCTAAATTACGTATTGTCAAATAGACATTTAAAAAACCAAAACGTGCACCAATAGGATTAGAAATCTTATTCTTATCATTTGGATGAATAACCGTTATAGCATCAAAAGAAACATTAACAGTATCACGTCCACTCTTAAATGAGTCTTGGTGAGACAAATTAGCAATTTTGCTAATTGTTACAGTTTTACTTGCATCAACCTTACCAGTACGTAAATCAATAGAATGAGGAACACCTTCAACTTCTACGGTAACAGCATCAACACATGCTATAGAGTCTGTCTTATAAATGTAAAATGTATACTCATAACGTTGTGTAAGCGTTCTTAAACTAACTTGAACATCTGAATTACTATATGGAGTATAGATATTGAAGTTATCCATAGTTGATAAAGAAGATAATATTCTTGATGGTTCCATCACTTTACCTTGGAAATCGGTATTATAGGATAGTTTAACATCAAAAATAGAAGTTCCATCTACTCGTGCCAAGAATTTCTTTACTGTATTATAGTTATATGATAATGTATCATATGTAAAAGCTAAGATATTGTAGTGAGACTTAGTTAAAGCCGAATCCATAGGATTCAAATAATGTCCATTACCTTTATAGTTATATGGTATGCTTGTACTATCAAAAGCTTCTACATAAGCACCACGCCATGACTGAATAACTCGGTCAAAGAGTACAATCATAGAGTCTGGAGCATTATCAAATGTATCATACAAGCCAAACATATAATATGCAGGTTGAATGTTCATGTTAATGCTATCAGTGTATGCACTCACAAACTCCTCATCAGTACCTTCACTACATGATACTACAGACAAGAGAAGTGATAGAGAGCATAATGCTTTAGTTACACCTTTTAAATAATTATGCATATACTTCATTATTCTTTATACTCTGATTAGTTTTCGACATTAGTATTATCATCGCCACCATTTTCTTCAGAGTTTGGTTGATCATTTGAATCTGAATTTTCGCCTGTACTTTCTTCCGCTGGAACAGATTCCTCAGCAGGAGTTGTGTCTTCCGACGGATTTGACTCTTCGGCAGGAGTTGACTCTTCCGTTGGTGCTGTTTCCTCAACTGGGGTAGACTCTTCAGCAGGAGTAGATTCCTCAGCAGGAGTAGTCTCTTCTGCAGGAGTTGATTCCTCAGCAGGAGTTGTATCTTCTGCAGGAGTTGTCTCTCCCGTTGGTGTCGTTTCCTCAACTGGAGTTGACTCTTCAGTAGGAGTAGATTCCTCAGCAGGAGCAGTCTCTTCCGTTGGAGTTGACTCCTCAGTTGGAGAAGTTCCTTCTGATGGATTTGACTCTTCACCAGTTCCTGTAGGTCCTCCACTATCCGGCTCACCATCATCAGGATTTTCCTCTACAGGCTGTTCCTCCGTACTAGTTGGTTCTGTAGACTCACCAACCTCAGGTTGTTCATCCGAAGTTGTTGGTTGTTCATCAGTAGGCTCTGTTGTTTCTACGGCTTCTCCAGTTGCAACAGAGTCAACATTTTCAATTTGTTCTTCTGCTGCATTTTTGAGAGAATCCTCAAGTTCTTGTGCTCTAAGTTTAGCTTCCGCTTTAGCAACCTTAAGCGAATCCTTCATAGCACTCTTAGCTCTCTTGACAGAATCTTTATAAATAGAGTCATTTATGAACTTCAAACGTTTAGCATTTGATACAGAATCCTTCATTATAGAGTCTGCCACGAACTTTTCATAATTAGCTGCAGCTATAGAATCATCAAGAACTCTCTGTACAGAATCAGCATAAATAGAGTCGGCAACAAACTTAGCTCTTCTTTCAGCTTCAACATAAGACTCAGCTCTCTGCTTATAGTATTCCAACTCCCTCTGTATGATCTCAAGTTTTGTTTCCGCCTCATTATCATAAACAACAGCGTTATTTACGTAAACTGGCATAAGAAGTTCACTTGAATCTTTAACAGCCTGTGCAATAGCACGTTCCAATACCATATGAGAATATATAGAATCTGGCCATGCATTCAAAGTATCTCGTGCAATAGAGATTGCTTGCTTAATAGGTTTAATGTATGCAGCATAACTCTTATCAATCTGCTTCTGTTCCCACTTAGCTCTTCGATCAGCAGCAATAGAGTCAACAAGTACATGGAAAGAACTATCCGCATCATATCTCCAACGATACTGACGTGAAAGAGGCATCTTTCCAAAATGGTATGAGAATCCAAGACGAAGTTCAGTTAAAACAGGAAAAGGAATAAACTTTCCATCTTGAATTTCTCCTCTCACATAAGAATTTGTAGTTCTATTTAATGAGTATTCTTGACATTTATATAGGTATATCCAACCAGCACTTGCACTAAGTTCGAGGTCTAGACGACCACCCTTTTGATATTCGTGAAGTGTACGTACTATACCATATATTCCACCAATAGAAAAAGCATCTCCTTGATATCCATTTTTACCCACCTTTACAGAATACTTATCATAAGAACCATAAAGTCCACGGAAGAACACTATTGAAGGATGCTTCAAATATGGGTAAGAATGCTTAGGATCTTCTGGATCATACACATTCTTTCTACGCAAAGAGAAAAGTTTATCAAAATAGTTCTTATGAGGATCCGTGTTACCTTCAAGTGCATGCACACCTTCTCCACGCACGAAACGCTCACGCCAATAGTTTTTAAACTCAACTCGGATTTCATTCAAGTTGTAAACAAGTCCTGGTTTAAAAGTATTAGAACCCTTCCAACGACCTTTCACATTCACACCAACAGTCCATCTG
>JAILIJ010000369.1 GCA_024695315.1 Bacteroidaceae bacterium | reverse complement strand
ACAACTTGGTGCCCGACTCTATGTTGATACTGACTATACGGAAGGAAATGTCTTCGTCCTGGAACTCGAAAGAGTAGATAAATAAATCCGTGCAACCCCATCGGAGTTACACGGATCTTCTTCTGTGTTATATGTGTTTCCTTACTTGACCTCCTCAAAACTAAACAGTGTTGTGTATCAGTTTGTTATAACGACACGTGAACGATAAGAGAATGTAAAAGAGGTTGTAAAGCCAAACAAATATAGAAATCGATAATCTATGCTAATATAGAATTTGTTTTATTTTCAGCATTTATATTTTGAACTGAATTTTGGGAGCTGAGGTGATTATGACGAGTTTCTTACGAGCTCTTGAAATAGCCACATAAAAATTTTTTGCATCAACAAATTTATGAGCCTCATAAAGTATGACAGTATCAAATTCCAAGCCTTTAGTTAGAAGAGTTGTTCCGATACACCTTCCTTCTATTTTTCTGCCCATATGGCGGATCCTGTTTTTTGTACGAGTCATAGCATCATATAAGGAAATACCATCACTTTCTGCGATATCTGCTGCACGTTTAATTTCGAAATACAACTCTTTGAAATGACATTTATTCTTTGTCAATGAATAAACGTATCCAAATACCATCATAAGGTTCGGCAGGTTCGGCTTATCCTCAAAAGTCGCTAACAATGCCTGTAATTTCTCGCATTTTACCTTGCACTCTTGACTCTTCTTCTGTTTTATTCGATTATGCTCTCTGTCTATCCAATCATTCATAGCTGTAGCGCCAAAGTGCATTGCTTTCATAATGTCATACAAAGCCTTAATTTTTTGAATTTTGCGTTTTGCCTGACATGAATCTATAAATTCATCTATTTTCTTGGAACAAGAATAAAACTTATTAGCATCTATCGCATCTATCATATGGAAGTTATATCCATAGTCTATAGCTATCTTCAAATCTATTCTATCCTTAATAGAACCCCTTGGTTGAACCTGCCCGTTCTTTAGAGGTTCATTATAAGATGGATAAATAATCAAAAAACTATCGTCTATATTAGACTTTATTGTTGATCTTAACAGTTTTAAAAAAGAAGGATTGTGCAAATCTGCTGGCATACTATGATGTACAACCGTCAATCCATTGCAACTAATCTCGTCCAATAGTATAGGTTTGTGCGTTTCCAAACATTGACGCATAGATAATATCAGAGACCCTAGTTCTTCATTTGTATCATGCCACCTCCATGGATACTTTAAACAATCATATACTTGAAAATCTGAAAGTTCTCTTTCAAAATTGACAAGCGGTGTCTTTTCGAAAGAAAATATCCCTTGAAGAGGATCCCCTAGTACATGTAAAGGCTTATTCTTTGCTAACGATAAAATCATTTCATGCTGCTCAACTGTACAATCTTGATATTCGTCAACAAAGATTCCATTATATGTAGCTTTTATAACCAATTGAACCGCAGTAGAATTTAGCAACTTTTTGCAATGCTGAACTACTGTTGAAAAATATGATTTCTCTTCTGTCTTGGGTAAGTTTTCATTACCTTCGAATGAAAGAACATATCGCTGAGCGAAACCGGTAATGGTATCTATTTGGTATTTGTTTTTCGGTACATTCTTCTTATTTAGCTTTACACGCAAGGATGCTATTCCAGCGTGAGTATGTGTAAGAATAAGATGGCATGAATCGTCAGGGCACTGCATAATACAATCAGCTATTGCTGTTGTCTTACCGTGTCCTGCAGGGGCTATTAATAATCCCCTATAACATTCTAAATATGATGTCCAATCAATCTTGTTCAAAGCCACACCATTTTTCTAATTTAACGAGATTTATTTTGAGTTTATTGTCGTCGGGGATGTTCTCAAAATCGTTTAACACAATCGTTCCCAAAAATTCCCCTCCAGGAATATGCTTGAACCATTCGTGTTTTTTCTGTATTGCTTTTTTAAGAATCTCTTCACGTATAGCGTCTTTCTCGTCAACTGATTCCGCATTGTTAATACGTTCCACCAGTTCGTCAGATAGTTGCATATTTTTATTAGGGAATCCGTTTTCGTCACATTGAGTTAACGAGATGAATGCGTTCCATGAAATTGACATAATGATTTCTTTCTCAAGACAATTCCCTTTGCTACAAAGGAATAAAGGGATAGAAGATTGTTTTGCAGCATTAATTGATTTGGATAGTTCTTCTGAAACATCATTGTCTGCAAAAACACATACGTCATATCCTAAGTTCTTGAGCTTTATGGCGTACGTGTAAATTTTATCTCCTCCACTTGCGTTCACAATAATCACACCTTTCGTTGAGAAGTTTGCATCGTATTTCTTTTCAATGCACATATCCAAAGCTCTAAGAAAGCCACATTCGGTCTTTCCCTCGCAGACGATGAGTTTTCTCCCAAAGAAAGCCTGAGGGTTTGAACGGCGACAATTATCCATATCACAATCCACTTGCAACAATGAACCCGCACCTTTGTTTAGAACAAAAAGGTTATTTGCCTCCGCTTCAAGAATAACATTCATCGAATGTGTTGTAATAAACACTTGCCCTTTGTTCATTTTACGAAAGAGCCTAACAAGAGTAGTAATACGATCAGGCTCAAGTCCCTGCTCAATTTCGTCAATCAAAGCTATGCCACCGGTCTGTGCCAATTTCATTTGTATTGCAATTGACATCAGGCGTTTGCTGCCTTTACCATGAAGACGAAAAGGTAGTTCCATA
>JAILIJ010000307.1 GCA_024695315.1 Bacteroidaceae bacterium | reverse complement strand
TACAGTAAACCATGATTATGAAAAATATTTTAGGATACGATGTTCCAATTTTCAAACATGATACTTTTAGCAGATAAATATTTTACAAAATATACTTATAACTTGATGGTTACCAGTCCACCAACATTCTTTTTAGAATAATAAAATGCAGCATATCGAGTACCCATAAATATACGTGAGAAGTCAAAAATCATCTTATAATCAGGACCTATTTTCGACCATTTCTTTCCGTCAAGACTATAATAGAATGTAGCTATATCACGGCCTGGATTGAAATCGCCATTCATCGTGATGTAAATCTTTTTCAACTTAGATGTAGCAATCTTCACACGTTCAACTTCCTTATAGTCGACTCTCGTAATTGCCTTTGTATCTGGAGTAAGATGCACACTTTCCTCAGAGAATACGAGGAAAGCCTTGCCACCTTCCTTCTGAACAGATAAACGCCCACAGTCACCGTTAAACGCCGCAAGTCCCGTAGCATCACCATCCTTCATCTTGCTCGCATCAATAATTATAGTATCTGAACACGTAGGTCCCCAAGTACGCCAAGTAATAGTGTTACGTGCGTCGAAGATATTGTTTGCCAGACTTGATGTCTTCAACTTAACCCATTCGCCAGGGCGAGAAAAAGACCCCGTCTGAGTCGTGATATTTTCCTTTATATAATTATGATTCCACTGGTAATCCTTCGTGATTCTGGCATAATTAGGTGTCTTGTGGTACTCACTTTCACCAGGAAGTGCCATGACCTCTGGCACCTTACCAGTCCACTCATGATTTTCAGCTGCCATAGGAATATTCACATCAGAGAGTTCCCCCAGGACAGGCCATCCGTCAATCCATGTACATGGTTCAAGAGTTAACACACGGCCCACTCCGCCACGGTCTTGGAAGATTACTCCATACCATTCGCCATGCTTACCATCTACGATTGTACCCTGACCAACGTATGGGAATCCGCCGTATGAGCTTTTGAGAATAATCTTTGACTCGTATGGTCCCTCAATATTCTTGCTTCGATAGCATACTTCCTGACGTCCTGTATTTGGCCAAGAAACACAAAGAAGATAGTACATTCCATCGTGCTTGATAACTCGGCTTCCTTCATGAAGTCCAGAAGGACGTCCCTTAAGTTCCAACTTCTTGTGAATACCATCTTTCTTTTCTTCCGTCAAATCCGATGTAAGCTCATGGAGGGAGATGTCTCCACTTCCTGAGAACACATACACCCTATCGTCATCATCAAAAAAGAGTGATGAGTCATGATAAGCTGGCAGACGACTATGCAACTTCCATCCTTTAGTTGGGTCTGTAGTTGTAAACACCATTGATTTGTGTGGGGCATCATTAGCCACGAAAAGAGCATAGAATTTCCCCTTATGATAGCGGAGCGATGTTGCCCATTGACCACGCCCGTAAACAGTTCCATCCTTGAGGTCGTAGCGAGGGGTATCCCTTATTTCGTCAAACAAATAAGACACAGTTTCCCAGTTTACGAGGTCAGTACTTCTCATGATAGGCCCTCCAGGGAAAAGGTGCATTGTAGTTGATACAAAATAATAGTAGTCATCCACTCGGATAATATCCGGATCTGGAACATCAGCCCATATGAATGGATTCTTTACCTGTATCTGTTGTGAATAAGTCTTTGGCAACATTACTAATAATAGTAATATAAACAATAGTCTTTTCATGGATGTTTTATGATTATTATTAGAATTAATTAGCGCAAATATACAAGTAAAATAGCAAAGTCATAATACGTATTGTTTCATTTATTTTCTTTTAGGTTACATTTGACATTTGTAATATGGGATCAAACCTATACAATCTCTCATCATGCACACGGGAGTTTATACGAATTGTAAACATCGCAAAAACTTTAATTAGGGAATTGCCATTTTATATGATATCTCAATTATAAAATGATGTGTAAAAATGCTAAAAATCGTATATGAGGCCGTAAACTTATACTATCTTATCATGGGCTTACACTTTAAGAGTTAAACTTTCTTAAATCTTTCATTTTCAAAAGTCAAGAACTTGCAAATTTTAGCCATAATCATTATATTTGCTTATTCATCCGACGACAGCGCGTGACGTCCGATTTCCTCCTGATATGGAGAGAGATTTTTCAAATGAAAAATTTGACTTTCATCATAAGAAGAAATTAGTAATCGATACGAACGATTTACGAAGGTAATACGAACCGTTGCCGAAGGAGGTGGGTTAGAAAAGTACGTTCTTTTTGACGTGCTTTTTTTGTTTTTTACGATAAGTAGTCAAAAGTTAGGATTTCTAGCTCAAGGGATTTCATTTATAAACTTGTTTTTTAGTCCCTTCTTTAAGATGTCAAGATAATATCAGTACGAAATACTCATAAAATATACATAAAACGAATTTTTGGTTTTTAAAGGGGATTTTTTTCAAAAATCCACTTATGTATATTCCTAAAAACTACAATAATATAAGCATTTTTTAGAAAAAGGGGATTTTTTCTCAAAAAGTTTTTAAAACCTTTTTGTGATAATAAAGTATCACATACAAGAAGTTATTACTATGGGGCATAAAAATAGCACCTAACGTATACAGACTACATGGAGCCCATATCACGCAAGGTGCCATTTTTCTCATTAAGAGCAAATACATTAAACTATTTGGCTTCTACAAACAAAGTCTTGATGCCTTTTATCTTTTGTCCTTTCATCTTTGCCAAAGCACTATTCATCATACTACGCTTCACAGCCACAAAGCTTTGATGATCTTTAACATCTATACGTCCGACATCATCACGTGTCAAGCCGCCTATCTTACAGATAAAACCAAGGACATCCATCTTCGATAATTTGTCTTTTTTGCCTTTACCTATATATATAGTGGCCCATGCAGAAGGCTGCACTTCCGGTAATTTCTTTGGTATAAAGAACTCTGGGACATCTTCTTCAATATAATCAGGAATGGATTCATCCTCATTCAAAATGATATATGAATGGCCCTCAGCTTCCCAACGCGCAGTACGACCATTACGATGGATATAGGCATCCTCATTTAATGGAAGATGATAATGAACAATATTGTCTATTTCTGGTATATCAAGACCACGTGCACTAAGATCTGTACTTACGAGTACATTTGAGGTGCCATTACTAAACTTATAAAGCGACTTTTCACGATGCTCCTGATCCATGGCTCCATGAAACATCTCACACCCTACTCCATTTTCCTTTAGGTACTTATATGTGCGCTCTACAGCTTCTCGATAGTTTAAGAATACTATTGTAGACTGCTGACCGAACACACGGAGCAAGCAAAGAAGAGTCTCAAGTTTGTCTTTGATTGGTGAGTGTACAATATTCAAAGATATGCGTGATGCCACTTCTTCTCGACCACTTAGATAATCTAATCGTATAGTGTTAGCAGAATATCTTTTCTTCGCAGATGCGCCATCTACCTCGTCAACCCAAACAAAGGCCGGAATCTTGTCCGACTCCGTTGCACTAAGCAGAAAACGACGGTTAATAAGCGGCATAAGGTCTATGGCATGGCGCATCTCATCCAAGAAACCAAATTCAAGACATTTATCGAATTCATCAATAATAAGCGTACGCAGACCATCCGGTTCTATATTTCGCTTTTCAAGATGGTCGACCAATCGACCTGGAGTTGCAATTACGATATGAGGCTTTACACCCATCATCGTCCGATGCTCTTCCATTGCCGGACGACCGCCATAACAACTAACACATCGGATAGCACTTTTCATCTGTTTTACCACTCCATCTATCTGAAGTGCGAGCTCTCGAGATGGGACCATAACAACAGCCTGTACTCTCTCATCGTCAGGATTGATGCTTGATAAGACCGGAAGAAGATAGGCTAATGTCTTACCTGTACCTGTAGGTGACAACAGAACAATGTCCTTGCCCTCAGGATAGACAGAAATAGCCTCTTTCTGCATATCATTAAGTTCAGAAATACCTAACTTTTCTAATGCGCTATATATATCAAATTTATCCATATTTTTCCTTTTGTTATTAATCTTGTTATATGCCATAAAGACAAACAAGATTTGTATATAGTCTAAAATTCAAACTCACTTTTTACTGTACCAATACAGCCTTTCCTCCAATTACATATATTCCAGGGCTCTTTATCTCAGAGATCTTTGTTCCATATATAGTATATATATCCTTTTTATGGGACTCTGAAATGGTACTAACAGCTGGTATCGACATAGGATCACGCAACACAAAATAGACTGTAGAATCTACTCCATTTTGACATGTTAGCTGATAGCTGAAAGATGTTGACAAATATTTCTCCATAATAACAGCTTTATACAATACATCGGACTTCAAACGATATATGGTAAAAGCGAAATCTTTACTTTCGCCAGCACTCAACTTTACTCCAGAAATAGTATTGGTAGTTCCTTCATCCCAAGTATGTCCCCCATCTATACTTGAATATAAAGTGTAAAATACATAACTGTTAAACTGCTTAGTGTCGCTATTTCCTACATTTATAGACATAGACATACTACTTGTCCCATCTATGACCGAATATCGATTACCATCATGCTCTTCATAATTGGATGTTCCATCAATTGAAAATCCATTAAATGTCAAAGTGTATGGTAGAGAAGCTGCCGTAACCTCAAGTCTTGCTAATGAATTAAGATTTCCATCGGTAACAATAATATACCAGGTTCCTGTAGATGATATCTCTCCTGTCAAAGAATACGTATGAGACTGCCCCGGTTTAACCACAGTCTTTGTATCTGAACTTGATGCATTCTTCAAGTAACTTGGTGTATTATCTGACGTGGAAACAAACAAATAGATGCCCTTAAAATCCTCAGATGAGTTATTTTCTACCGTAACCTCAAAAGTAGGTGTAGTGCCTGTATATATATCATCAGGAGCGACCAAAGATACGTTCATATTGTATGGCTGCACACCTATTAAGGCCATTTGATTATTATTATAGCCATTCATACCATCAGATAATGATGTTGTATAATATCCATCATAGCTACTTTCCCATCCAAAATTGAAATAAAAAAGTTCATCCGATGCTCGGAATCCATGGATAACAACAGCATGACCTAAATTATTAGAATCATCACCGCCATACATAACAGGTCGCCCAGCCTTCAATTCATTATAAATTAGTTCTGTCCAATCCGACTGAGAATAGTCGTTTCTGGCATATATTTTTCCACCTTTCATTCCGAAAAAAGCAGATAATGTATAAGGGACTCGCTCAAACTTTCCTAAACTATTTTTTTTACGGAATGACATTCTATTAGCAGCAGCAACAGTATAAACAAAATCGGCAACGGCCTGTCTGCTTTCTTCAGTTTCAGTTCCATCATAACAATCCTTCAATAAGTCCAGTTTGAGATCTGTACCTTTCTCCACAACGCTAGTCTGACTGGAAGTATTCTTATTAAGATACTCTGGAGTTGAGGAAAGCAAAATAGGAGAAATCTGCTTTCTCCAATAATATAGAACCTGACCAGCTGCAATAGCAATACATCCTGGCTTTGTTGCCGTACCACTTGCATACTTTGGGCAGCTATCACTATATGGAGAATTTTGATTCCAATGCGATGTCATAAATGGAGCAATATCCGTCTTTGTTAACACTTTTCTTGCAGATGTTTTTGCATAAGACTTAATGTCAGTTGCCTCACAGGTATCTTCTGTCACATCGGAGCAATATTTTAACATATTA
>JAILIJ010000282.1 GCA_024695315.1 Bacteroidaceae bacterium | reverse complement strand
AAATATTAATAAAATTAGTTCTATAGTAGAATATATTCGTGCTTTGGGATTTAAGATGGCTACATTCGATAAGAACGATTCAATTTCTTATAATATGTCTTTTTTTCCACAATTTTATAGGGAATACAAAGAAGAATTAGAAACTATCAATTACAAGCAGGATTTTTTCTTTTGTGGAAGAGATAAAGGACGCAAAGAGTTTATCAATCGAATGAAAGAAAAACTATCCCAAATTGGTACTTGTAAATTTATTATTACTAATACAATTAGTCAAGATGCAATGGGATATAATAAGTATATAGAAGAATTAAAAAATTCAAGAGTAGTTTGTGAAGCAGTACAAACTGGGCAAGAAGGGCTTACCGTACGTGCTTTAGAGGCTTTATTCTTAAAAAAGAAATTAATTACTAATAATGTTAGAATTAAAGAGTATGATTTCTTCCATCCGAATAATATTTTTGTCATATCCGAAGATACGGATGTTCTTACAGTACAGGATTTTTTGGACAGACCTTATACTGATGTAGACAAGGATATTATCAAAAATTATGATGTTTATCATTTATTAAACTATCTTTCCAATTTGTAATAACTAAAAACAATGAAAGTCGTACTTCTCGCAGGTGGTTTTGGCTCACGTATTTCAGAGGAATCTCAATTTAAACCAAAACCAATGATTGAAATCGGTGGAATGCCAATCTTATGGCATATTATGAAAGAGTATGCTTATTATGGACATACCGAGTTTATTATTTGTGCTGGTTACAAACAGGAATATATAAAGGAGTGGTTTGCTAATTATTTCTTGCATAATTCAGATGTTACTTTCGACTACCGCAATGGTAAGAATGAAATGACCGTACATCAAACCAATATGGAGCCCTGGAAAGTTACAGTAGTGGATACAGGTTACAATACAATGACAGGTGGTCGAATTAAACGTATACAGAAGTATGTCGGTAATGAAACTTTTCTAATGACCTATGGTGATGGTGTTTGCGATGTTGAAATTGATAAACTCATAGAATTTCATAAATCTCATGGCAAATTAGCAACTCTCACCGCTGTTAAAATGGCCCAAGATAAGGGTGTGCTTGACATTACAAAAGATCAGGCTGTAAGAGCCTTTCGTGAAAAGAATGCAAGCGATGGAGCTCCAATCAATGCCGGCTATATGGTTCTGGAGCCAGAGGTTTTCGACTTACTGGACGGGGATGCCTGTGTCTTTGAAAAGACGGCTTTAGTTGAATTAGCAAACAATGGAGAATTGATGTCTTATATTCATACTGGTTTCTGGCAGTGTATGGATAATATTAGAGAAAAGGCAATGTTAGAGAAACTACTTGCAGAGAATAAGGCTCCTTGGAAACGTTGGGAGCGCTCAATTCCGAATATTCCAGATTATGCAAAATAATTTTTTATGATTGATATTTTTAATGGCTTTTTCAAAGGCAAGAAAATTTTAGTAACTGGTCATACTGGTTTTAAGGGTTCTTGGCTTTCTATTTGGTTACACGAATTGGGAGCAGAAGTTGTAGGTATTGGTTTGGATCCGTTTTCAGAACGGGACAACTTTGTCCTTTCTGAAATAGGTTCAAAAATGGAAGCCGATATTCGTGCAGACATTCGTGATGGTAAAAGATTGAAAGAAATTTTTGCCCAATATCAGCCTGAAATAGTATTTCATCTGGCAGCACAACCGTTAGTTCGTTTATCATACGAAATTCCTGTGGAAACCTACGAAACAAATGTTATGGGAACCATAAATGTTATGGAAGCCATCAGAGCTACACAAAGTGTGAAAGTTGGAGTTATGATTACAACAGATAAATGTTATGATAATTGCGAACAACTTAAAGGTTATGTAGAAACCGATCCTTTTGGCGGATACGACCCATACTCATCTTCCAAAGGCGCTTGTGAAATTGCAATCCAGTCTTGGCGACGTTCATACTTTAATCCTACCGATTATGGAAAAAAACATACTGTTTCCTTAGCATCAGTTCGAGCTGGTAATGTAATTGGTGGGGGAGATTGGGCAAAAGATCGCATAATTCCAGATTGTATCAGATCGTTAGAAACGACACAGGTTATTCCTATTCGATCACCTAAAGCAGTCCGTCCTTGGGAACATGTTCTGGAACCTCTATCAGGTTATATGCTTCTAGCACAAAAGATGTGGAACGACCCAACAGTTTATTGTGAAGGTTGGAATTTTGGACCTGAGTCTGAAAGTGTATTGACAGTATGGGAGGTTGCTAGTGCGATAGTTAAGAACTTCGGGTATGGAGAATTGAAGGATGTTTCAGACCCTAATGCTGTCCATGAAGCTAATTTGTTAATGCTTAATATAAATAAGGCAAAGACACGATTAGGATGGTTCCCACGACTGAATGCTAAACAGACAGCAATGCTTACTGCCGATTGGTATAAGCGCTATAAGCAAGAAAATGTATATAACCTCTGTGTTGAGGAGATTAAAACGTTCTTAAATAGTTAAATAATGAAAAACGTAATTATTACAGGTGCCGATGGCTTTGTTGGTTCATATACAGTAGCCCATTTTATTCAAGAAGGTTGTAATGTTCTGGCATTAGATATGGGGCCAGAACCTCGAAGACTTACTCCATCTAAGCAACTTAAATATATGCAATGCGATATTTCTGATATAGAAGGTATGCT
>JAILIJ010000270.1 GCA_024695315.1 Bacteroidaceae bacterium | reverse complement strand
GAACAGCAAGCTAGCTCACTCAATGTTACTGAGTGGTGTCAGTCTAATGGCATTGCGAAAGCTCAATTCTACTACTGGAAACGCAAGCTAAAAAATCAGTTTGTAGAAGTTCAGCTTCCAGATATTATTCCTGTTCTGTGGCAGACAATCAACTAAAATCAAAGGTCTCCTATGGGAAGGAGATGGATTTCTGCTCCTATATAAACGAGTGGACCGGGGGGGGCACTTCACCTGGCCTAGAACAAGTGATGACTTATGGCAACTTGTTCTCAAAGAGAAAGTCGATGCTTACTTCGAATGGGCAAAATTAAAATATGCCCAGATTAATCATAACAGTACCATCCGACGGGCACTCGCCTATAGTCTTAACCAGGAATAATACCTTCGAACGTTTTTGAACGATGGAAAAGTTCCAATGGACAATAACTATGCTGAGCAAGCAATCAGGCCATTCACTATTGCTCGTAAGAACTTTGTTTTAATCGATTCCTCAAAAGGTGCCACTGCAAGCGCCATGCTCTTCAGCTTAGCTGAAACAGCAAAAGCTAACAGATTAATCTATAAAACTAGAATATTTGTTGCAAATACGAAGCAACCACTCTTAACTGCATTCCAACATAATCCTCTTTATAAGTCAATTGCTATACTTATAAAAAGATGAGATATCGTCTGTAAGCTCCCTACTCTTTATCTCCAAATCTCCATTATACTTTTTCAACAATTTTATTAGTCTTACATATTGCGGGCATGCATTATAATTAGGCACATTTTGTTTTGTTGAACAAACCACTCTAGCATATACTGAATGATCCTTCAGATTATTATGCATACTATTTATGGTTTCCGTCAGTTGCTCAAATGCATGTTTTACATCTGATCCCTTTAACTCAACAAATATACTTATTTTATCTTCTAATTGTATTACTAAATAGTCGCATTTTTGCCGACTGGCATCTTCGATCATACCTCCGTCAACCTTTAATACTGTAAGTTTTTTTGTTAAAGAGTTTTTTATTATATATTTTTTATTATTTTCTTCAACTTTAACTGTGCTTCTAGTATCTGAATTTTTAAGGCAATCCCCGCAATCACATTTACTATGTTGCTTGTTAGTCGATAAAATATTCTCCATACATTCAATAAATAAGTCACACATCATACTTCCTCCAGATTCAACAATCTATCCAATGACTCATTTATAATGGTTGACACTTCATCTATTTTGGTTGCATCAATCATAGCATTCTCATAATCCATTATGTCTTCAATTTCTTGATTTTTAATCAAATAAGACTGTACTTTTTTATAATCTAATCTATATTTTTTATCAACTATACTATCTTCTAACTCGCTTTCCCCTTCCACTTTAGATGAATACATTAACAAATTTTCAGCAGTCAATACATATGGGCTATGTGTAGTTAATACCACTGTGCTGTTAGTTGAATTTATCATTAAAGCTATTAATTCTATTATATCTTTCTGCGCACTCGGAAATACATGTGCTTCAGGCTCTTCTATCGTTAAAAAAACTCTCTGTTTATTCAAAATGATTGAAAACAATAACAATAATATCCATAATACTTCTTGTTGTCCTGAAGAAGCTTGAATCAATTTAACATACCGACTCCCGTTGTAGTAAATCCTTTCACCATTTTGATCATTTATATAATCTCCCTTAAGTATTTTTCGAACTAAGATTTTCGCTCGATTTACACTATCAAAATCGATTTCCTCTGTACTTAATTTTTTCCTGTCTTCTACAATATCTTCCAACGACTGAGAATATTGTTTTTGCAACAATCGAATTCTTTCAATAAAATCATTCATTAAAATATCATACTTATTAGGTGTAAAAGCATGAAAAAACTCTGAATTTGTGGCCAAAACACTTCTTCCTGCAGGAACAAATATTGAAACATATTCTTGTTTAAATACTTTTCTCGATAAACTCTTGATAACATCCGACAAATCATCACGTCGCTGTATCCATAAACCAAAATCAGCCATTTCCATCCCTGAAGTCATCATTAAAGCATAATCTCTGGCTGTCATAATTGCAGAATAACACTGTCGTGAAAGTTCCTTCGAAAAAGTAATATTTGCGTACCCTCTCTTCAAAGAAATAATAATTTCATCGTCATCTGATGAATACATCATTTTAAATGGCAACATGTGTTTTGTCGTTCCAAACAATTCCATGAACTTTGTTCTTAGTCTTTTTTTAAAACTTGTTAAGG
>JAILIJ010000257.1 GCA_024695315.1 Bacteroidaceae bacterium | reverse complement strand
AAATTGTTTATTGGTACAGTAGCTTTTTTATTAGTGGATATATGTTTATCATTCATTATTTTTTTACTTTTCATGCAAATAGAGTTAAATATTTTAATCGCGATAGGCTCGTCATTTATATTTAGCTACATAGTTGCAGTGATTCTTGAGAGTATTTTTAATAAGAATTACAATCCCGATGATAATTACAATTTACAATTTTGGATCGGGCTTATAATTCTTGTTATAATTTATATATTGCTTTTACTCCAGATTGAATAAAAAATGATTTATGTTATACAAGAATGTGATTTGTCGGCCATATTTGTAAAAAGTAATGGAAAAGTACTTTGATGGTTGCGAGAATATTTTTTATCATCAATATTGCCATTTTTTTGATACATGATAAAAGGCCTATCAATAGAAATTTGCCGTGCAGAAATCGCTCGAAAAAGCAGAAATTTTGGATAAGCTGGTTTTTACTTGATTTTGTGTAAAACTTTATGTAAAATCTTATGTAAGAGGTTTTTATGGTAACATTTGCCCGTAATGAAATTGTTTCTAGCTCTCAGTTTGTTCGAGGATTTGCTGGTTTTTTGAAGAGAATGACAAAATCCAACGATGAGAAAATTGCTGTTGTAAAAAATAATCAGATGCAGGCTGTTATGATTCCTATTGATGAATACGAACGCCTTAAAGCTCTTGCAGAAATAGCTGAGCAGAAAGAAATTTTTGAAACAATACAAGAACGTAAAAACACTTCTTCTTCAGAATTTATTTCATTTGATGAAGCTATGAAAATTGCAGGTGTATAAGTGGAATATGAAATTAAGTTTCATCCCATGGCATTGCAGGAATTTTGCGGACTTGATGGAAGCATAAAAAAGCTTATTAAAAAACAGCTTGAAAAACTAAAAGTCTCTCCTTTTTTGGGAGAAGAATTGGGGAATAAGAATGGATATGACTTATCCGGCTATAGAAAGATGTATGCCTGTAAGAAACAAATCCGTATTGTATACTCCGTTGTTGAAAATGTCCTTCTGGTTAACATAATCGCAATTGGCAAGCGGGAAGATATGGAAGTTTACAAAACTGCCGCAGAACGAGCTTAAAAATATAAAATCAAAATAAATTATTCAGTATAGGCTTTAAATTTTGGAAAAAAAGCTGGTGCTGCAATTGCAATAGAGAAAGAAAACCTAACAAGAAGTTCAAAGCCGACATGCGGTCGAGCCGTGTTCGGTTTAACTCATTGTTTAAACAGTTCCTTTCCCCCATCAATAGAAATTTGTCTGCCTCATGTCAGAAAACCGCAAGTCCTGCATACAAAACGCAAACGTTGTGATAAATTCGAGGCATAAAATTTTCAGGGAAGGACACAGTTTGGCAAAAAAACCGTACTTTTGCTATAAAACCACCTGCTTAGCTAGACAAACAGCAATTTGTATCACTACGCAGGAAACAATCCGGTTAAGTATGTGGACCCGGATGGAAGAGAGGTAGACGCAACATTTGAAGTTACAAGTTATGAAAAAACAAATGATGGTTGGATGGCAAAAGGAATACTGACTGTAACAGATAGGGATTCTGGAGAAACGATTTCAGTTAATGCTTATTCTGGAGGTCTTGGAGCAGATCATACTGATGGAGTTTCTTTGCCTATACCTCTTGGAGAATATGATATTCTTGAACATGGAAGAAATTCAGAATTTTTGCGACTAGAAGCAAAGGATTCTTGTTATGGAAATGATCAAGTAGATGGTGTCAAAATATCTCAAGGTACTATAAGATTACACTATAAAGGACTAACATATGGCTGTCTTTCTGTTGAAATGGATTCTGGCTCAGAAGAATATTCAAATTTTATGGACTTAATAAAGGGAACTTCTACATCTGAGGTTACTGTTAGGTCAAAATCTCGGAATCCATTTAGAACTAAAGAAGATTTAACAAAATATGGTACTTTATCTGTATTTCAGAGTAAGTCTATAGTTGTAACTGATTTATATGCTCCTGAACAATATAAACAAAAATATACACATCAAAGGATGAGATAGATGAAAGAAAAATTATTAATAATATTGCTAATATGCGTTTTTTTTGTTTCATGTTCTAATAAACGAAAGTTAAATTTAAATCAATCTGAGTTTGTTTACATAGAACCTGGGGTTTATACCATAGGTTCTCCTGTTGGTGAATATGGAAGATGGCCGAAAGGAGAAGAGGATATCAGAAAAGTGAAAACTTCTGGATTTTTAATATCAAAAACAGAAATAACCGAAGAACAATATTATTCTGTTGTTGATTCAGATTACGCTTCAGATAGTTATAGTAACTTGCCTGTTGTAAATATTTCGTGGCTTGACGCAATACGATATTGTAATATTAGAAGCTCTAATGAAGGATTGTTAGAAGTATATAATATTCCAAAGAAAGATGATGTTACATTAAAAGATATTACTATCAATAAAAATGCAAGCGGATACAGATTACCAAATATAGATGAATGGGAAATTTCATGCAGGGCAAAAACTAGAACTCCATATTATACTGGTAAAAAGATTTTGCATACTGAAGCAAATTATAATTCTGATGGACGAATGAGCGTTGCATCCTTTCCGCCGAATAAATTTGGTTTATATGATATGAGTGGAAATGTTGATGAATGGTGTTTTAGGAATGATTTTTTTGCGCTATATAAGGGTGGTTCTTGGAAATCTTCGAAAATGACATTTTTACGTTCCAGCTCTATTGGGTTCTCTGATGAATATGAAAAAAATGATCATACAGGATTTCGAATAATAAAAAACGATATGTCTTTGTTACATTAGTCTGCTTAGTTATTGAACGAAAACGGTGGTGGGGCACTACGATTTACAAACCAACAGCTTTCTTCTATATATAATCAGAAGATTTGCAAACTATTCTTTGAAAAAACTCACACGGATTTGGAATTGTTGACGCAATTTCTGCAAAAGAAAAATCGTTAGATTTTTCAAAATCTGTGTGGCAATATAATAACCGGGGATTTTAAGGGGCTTGGGTTGTGGACTTTGCATACAGATAGTGGAAACAGTGTTTCCGGTGGCTGGAATATACACCTTATGGTGAAATTTGGATAGAAAAAAACTACTAATACTGGTAATGAGTATCTTCCATATAAGTTTACTGGTAAGGAAATGGATGAAGAAACAGGGCTTTATTACTACGGCGCACGCTATCTTGATCCAAAATACAGTATTTGGATATCAACAGATCCTGCTTTAGGTGAGTATATACCTGCCGTAGGCAAGGAAAATGTTAAAGATTCTGGAAGTTTACCGGGTATGGGAGGTCTCTTTAACCCCATCAATAGAAATTGATCTGCTTAATAAAAACAGTCTTTTTAATATAAAAA
>JAILIJ010000224.1 GCA_024695315.1 Bacteroidaceae bacterium | reverse complement strand
TAATATTCAAATTATTATCTTCCCTTTGCAAAGGAACACAAATATTTTTTAATTATGAAGTAAAATAGGGAAAAAATCGTTGTGTATTCGAATTATCTTATTTGTTAGAAGTTTTAAGAATGTTCTACTTAATTTATCGTTCCCATATTTTTCTTCACAAAATTCGTTTCTACGTACCTCACCTGTAAATTTCTTCGGCAACGGTTCGTATTACCTTCGTATTAGGTTCGTAAAACCATCGTCTCCGAAATGCGTTACAAAGATACAAAATTGTAAAGTTGAAAATATGCTTTTCGATGCTTTTTGATACTTTTTGATACTTTTCGATGCTTTTCGATGCTTTTTGATGCTTTTCGATGCTTTTTGATACTTTTCGATACTTTTCGATGCTTTTCGTTTTTCTTGTTCGTGATTATGTGCCTAAGTCTTTGAAAAATGCTTTATAGAAATATGTTATAAATTAAGATTTTTTTTATCTTTGATGAATTTACGAAACTTGAAGTATATTAGATTTGAGTGTTATTGAAGTAATGATTATTGAACCTGAAAATTAGCTGATTAGTATGATTATTAACAGGCTGTTGATAACTTTTTTGAAAAAAAACGGATTAAAATATGGGTAAGTCTGTTGGAATGCTTACTTTTGCATAAATTTTGGAAATTGTGCCAATTAAAAGTTTAACTTTTGTAGGCAAACTTTCTGTTGATAAGTGTAGTAAGAATGAAAGAAACAGAAACATATCATGTACCAGTATTGCTCAAAGAGAGTGTTGACGGACTGAATATTGGCGAGGGCGGAGCCTTTGTCGACGTTACCTTTGGTGGTGGCGGTCATAGTCGAGAAATACTCTCTCGTCTTGATACAGAAGGCCATTTGTATAGTTTTGACCAAGATGCTGATGCAGAGAAAAATATCGAGCCCAATCCTAAGTTTACATTCGTACGTTCTAATTTCCGCTATCTCAAAAATTTCTTGCGTTATTACGGAGTGGAGCAGATAGATGGACTTTTAGCAGATTTGGGTGTGTCTTCACATCATTTTGATGACAGTGAACGAGGTTTCTCTTTCCGTTTCGAGGGTAAGTTAGATATGCGTATGAATCAGCGTGCTGGTAGTACAGCCGCAGATATTGTCAATACATACGATGAGAAGCGTTTGGCTGATGTATTCTTTTTGTATGGTGAGCTGAAGAATGCGCGTAAGTTGGCAAGTGCCATTGTTGCTGCACGTAAGGAAAAGAATATTGAGACAATAGGAGACTTCTTGGAAGTTATTAAACCGTTCTTTGGTCGTGACCGTGAGAAGAAAGAACTTGCTAAGGTCTTTCAGGCTTTACGAATCGAGGTCAATCATGAGATGGATGCTCTCAAGGAAATGCTCAATTCTGCTACACAGATGTTGCGTCCTGGTGGAAGGCTTGTCGTTATCACATACCATTCGCTTGAAGATCGTATTGTGAAGAACATGATGAAGACCGGTAATGTTGAGGGGAAAGAAGATAAAGACTTCTTTGGAAGAAGCAATTCTCCTTTCAAACTAATCAACAATAAGGTTATTGTTCCTGATGCAGAGGAGCAAGAGCGAAATCCGCGTTCGAGAAGTGCGAAACTTAGAATAGCAGAGAAAATCTGAAGTGAAGAGTGATGTGATAAAAATTTTGTTGCAAAACGGTTGAAAATGGAAGAAATAAAAGATAACGTAGAGCAGGATGAACAGACAAACATGGATTCTGGAGAAGAATTGTCTGTTGATCTGGAAGAAGAAAGTGTTAAGCGTGAGGTTGAAGAGGTTATCAACAAGCTTGACGAGGATTCCGTTGATGATGATGTCGAGTTGTCTCTACGAAGCCTTTTAGGAGGAGATATTCTTGCGAGCAAGTTCATCCGTAGGCAGATTCTGTTTATCATATTTGTTGTAGGCCTAATGATATTTTACACGGCCAATCGTTATGCAAGTCAGGACGAGCAGATAGAGATTGATAATTTGCGAAAGGAACTGCAAGATGTGAAATATAATGTTCTTACTCAGTCAAGTGAGTTGATGAATTACACCAGGCAGTCGAATGTTGAGGAGATATTGAAGAAGACACCTGATAGTGTGCTTTCATCACCAGAGACGGCACCATATTTGATACGTCAGGATGATGAAGATGATGAAGGCTTTTGGCCTTGGTGAAAATTCTAAAAAAATGAAACTGTATACTTATAAGTTATAATGAAGTTTGATAAAAGTTACATATCAACTCGATTTATAGTATTATTTATTATTGTTCTGATATTTGGAGGAGTAGTAATATATAATATGGTATTGAGGATGTTTGGCGAACGCGAGCGCTGGATTACTCTGTCTGAGAAGCTCGTGACAGATACTGTACCTTTGCCTCAAACGCGCGGTAATATTCTGTCGGCTGAGGGACAGCTTATGGCAAGTAGTTTACCAAGTTATAAGTTATATATGGACTTCAAGTCTGGAGGGGCAGATGTTGATACAGCAGCTATGCGTAAGAAAAAAGAAATGTTCAACGAGAACATGGATTCTATATGTATGGGGCTGGCAGAGATATGTCCTATAAAGACGGCTGAGGAGTATGAAGCTCATATACGTAGAGGTCTGGCACGCGGAAGTCGTTGGTATGAGTTGTGTCCTGGGCAGACACTTAACTATATACAATATAATAGAATCAAGGAGTTACCTTTATTTAGATTAGGACCAAACACGAGTGGACTGGTGGCTCAGGAACGTAATGGTCGTAAGAAGCCGTTTGGCTCACTCGCACGTCGAACGCTTGGTGAACTATATGCGGCAAAAGATTCTGCACGTTCTGGTATAGAATTGGCTTATGATTCATTGTTAAGAGGTAAGCCTGGAATGAAGCATAGGAAAAAGGTATTGAACAAATATCTTGACATAATAGATATTCCTGCTCAAGATGGATATGATGTGGTTTCTACTATTGATGTCAATATGCAGGATATATGTGAGAATGCCCTACGTGAGAAGATGTCAGAACTGACTGCAGATGTGGGTGTTGTCGTGCTTATGGAGGTTAAAACAGGTGATGTGAAAGCTATTGTCAACCTTCAACGATATGACGATGGAAACTTCTATGAGGCACGTAACTACGCGTTGGCGTCACTTATGGAGCCTGGTTCTACTTTTAAGACTGCTTCTATGATGGTGGCTATGGATGATGGGTATGTACATCCATCAGATATGGTAGACACGGGAAATGGAGTCGAAATCATGTACGGGGCAAAGATGAAGGACCATAACTGGAATAAAGGAGGATATCATGTGCTCGATGTGCCTCACGTTCTTATGGTATCGTCAAATATCGGAGTTGCAAAGCTGATAGATAAATATTATCATCATCAGCCAGAGAAATTTGTGGACGGATTAAAAAGGGTTGGAATAGGAATGTCCCTAAATCTTCCTTTCGTCGGAACGGCCGACCCTCATATACGTTATCCTATGAAAGATAGAAGTAACTGGCCTCACACTACAATTCCGTGGATGTCTATAGGTTACGAGACACAGATACCACCTATCTCAACGGTAACATTCTATAATGCCATAGCTAATGATGGAAAAATGGTTAAGCCACGTTTTGTCAAGGGCTATAGTAAGAATGGTGAGATGATACAGGAATTTCCTACAGAGGTTATTAAGGAACATATATGTAAGGAACAGACTCTTCATGACATACGTGCTATTCTGCAGAGGGTAGTATGTGATAAGGATGGTTTGGGTAAACCTGCCGGAAATCCTATTTTTCATGTGTCAGGAAAGACTGGTACGGCGCAGATTTCTGCAGCAGGAAAATATGGTACTGAGCACCTTGTGAGTTTCTGTGGATATTTCCCTTCTGAAGATCCTAAGTTCACATGTATTGTGGCTATTCGTCATAATTTCTGGCTCGCCAGTGGAGGTGGACAGGCTGGTGTCGTTTTCTCAAAGATTGCGCAGCGCGTGTTTTCAAAACATGAGACGCGTGACCTTATTTGTGCTACCGATTCGTCTACACAGTTTGTGCCAAATGTGAAGAGCGGAAGTAGTGAGGCTGCGAGGTATGTACTTAACGTTTTGGGTATAAAGGCCTATGAGGATGAGATAGGAGAGTGGTGTACGGCAGATGTAAAAGGCGGAAGTGTGATGCTTAGTTCACGTCCTATGTATGACAATACGATGCCAAATGTTAGGGGGATGGGTGCCCGAGATGCTATCTATGCTTTGGAGAGCAGGGGACTTGTTGCACGTATTAGGGGACGAGGCAAGGTCGTCAGACAGAGTGTACCTGCTGGTACTTTGGTAAATAAAGGTAAAACAATACAGTTGATTCTAAATTGATAAAGATATAAGTATGAAATTAAAGGAACTTGTAGCAAAAGTAAATGTGCTTGAGGTTCTTGGAGACCTCGAAAAGGACATTAAGGGTGTGAATATTGATTCTCGCCTTATTAAAGAAGGTCATCTTTTCGTTGCAGTAAAAGGAACACAAACAGATGGTCACAGTTATATAGGTAAGGCTATAGAACTGGGTGCGGTAGCAGTAATATGTGAGGTTATACCACAGGAATATGCTGATAAGGCAGTATTTATTCGTGTGGAAAATTCTGAATTGGTGGTAGGACAGATTGCTACATCGTTCTATGGGGATCCTTCAAGCAAATTGAAACTTGTTGGTGTGACTGGTACAAATGGTAAGACTACTATAGCTACAGTTTTATATAATATGTTCAGATATATGGGACATAAGGCTGGCCTCTTGTCAACTGTATGCAATTATGTGGATGGTGAGGCTATCCCAACTGAGCATACTACTCCAGACCCAATTACTCTTAACGCTCTGCTTGCTAAGATGGTTGAGGCTGGTTGTGAGTACGCCTTTATGGAAGTGAGCAGTCACTCTATTGTGCAGAACCGTATTGGTGGACTGAAGTTTGTGGGAGGTATGTTTACAAATATTACCCGTGACCACTTGGATTATCATAAGACTTTTGAAAATTATATTAAGGCTAAGAAATTGTTTTTCGATAATCTGCCAGCTGATGCTTTTGCCATTACAAATGTGGATGATAAGAATGGTATGGTGATGGTGCAGAATACAAAGGCTCAGGTTAAGACTTATTCTGTTCAAAGCCCAGCAGACTTTAAGGCTAAGATTATAGAGTGTCATTTCGAAGGCATGTATCTTGACATAAATGGAAAGGAAGTCGGAGTCAAGTTTATCGGAAAGTTCAATGTGAGCAATTTGCTTGCTGTCTACGGTACTGCTGTTATGTTGGGAAAAGACGCACAGGAAGTGCTTGTGGCACTTAGTATGATGACTCCTGTGAATGGACGTTTTGAAGCTCTTCGTTCTCCATCTGGATATACTGCAATTGTTGATTATGCTCATACTCCTGACGCACTTGAAAATGTGCTTAATGCTATTCATGGGGTGCTCGAAGGAAAAGGTGAGGTTATAACAGTATGTGGAGCTGGTGGAAATCGTGATAAGGGTAAGCGCCCATTGATGGCTCAAGAGGCTGTTAGACAAAGTGACAAGGTGATTCTTACAAGTGATAATCCTCGTAATGAGGAGCCAGAGGATATTTTGAAGGATATGCAAGCTGGTCTTAATGAGGAGCAAATGAAGAAGGTTCTTACTATTGTTGACCGTCGACAGGCTATTAAGACGGCTTGTGCTCTTGCTAAGAAGGGAGATGTTATTCTTATTGCAGGAAAGGGACATGAGGACTATCAGATTATCAAGGGAGTAAAGCATCACTTCGACGATAAGGAAGAGGTAAGAGCTTGCTTCTAATTCGTGGACTGTTATTGCGAATGTGAAAGTTAAAGAATTGTAGTTTTATTAAATAATTATAGGGTGTTATACCATTTAAGTAGATATTTAGACGAATGGGACATTCCTGGAATGGGAATGTTTGGATATGTGTCGTTCCGAGCTTTGATGGCTCTCATATTGTCACTTGTTATTTCTATGGTGGCAGGTGAATATTTTATTAAGTTCATGCGTTCAAGAAATCATATTGAAGGGGCGCGTGATGCTTCGATAGATCCGTATGGAGTGCAGAAAAAGGGAGTGCCTTCTATGGGAGGTATTGTTATTCTCATGGCTGTACTTTTGCCTGCTCTACTGTTTTGTAAGTTGACGAATATATATGTGAATCTGCTTATCGTTACATTATTGTGGTTCGGTTTGCTCGGATTCTTAGATGATATTATAAAACTTCGTGGTGATAAGGACGGACTGAAACCTCGATACAAAATGTTGGGTCAGCTCATTCTTGGTACTGTTGTAGGTATTGCTCTATGGCTTAGTCCTCAGGCTGTTGTACGTGAGAATGTGACACGGGAGATAGGACAAAAAGAGGTTGTCTACCATAAGAGTGAAGCTCGTAAATCAACGGTTACTACTGTACCATTCTTAAAGAATAACAATTTGGATTATAATTCTCCATTCAGTTGGATAAAGAACGGTACGGTGAAGAGAGCTTGTGGATGGATTCTGTTTATCTTGGTGACAACATTTGTTATTACGGCCGTTTCTAATGGAGCGAACTTGAATGATGGCATGGATGGTATGTGTGCCGGAAATTCTGCGATAATAGGTATTGCTCTGGGAATATTGGCCTATGTGTCAGGACATATTCAGTTTGCCAGCTACTTGAATGTGATGTATATCTCGGGTACGGAGGAAGTTGTAATCTTCTTATGTGCCTTTGTCGGTTCATTGATAGGTTTCCTATGGTATAATGCATATCCAGCAAAGGTGTTTATGGGCGATACGGGTAGTCTTGCCATTGGTGGAGTGATAGCTGTGACTGCTGTTATTATACACAAGGAACTTATGTTGCCAATTCTTTGCGGAATATTCCTTATGGAAAGTGTAAGTGTGATTCTGCAGGTGGCTTATGCTAAACAGGGAAATAAGCGTGGACTGAAATGGAGAGTGTTTAAGCGCGCTCCGTTCCATGACCATTATAGACATAAGATGGAACCAGGCGTTAAGTATCTCATCAAAAATCCAAAAGGGTTGTTGTTTGAATCTATGATTACTACTCGTTTCTGGATTATTACCATAATTCTTGCCGCTATTACGCTGCTTACGCTTAAGATAAGATAAGCATATTTTTTACCGATACCATACAAAAAGAAATTAAAATATACAGACAATGAAAAGGATTGTAGTACTTGGAGCTGGAGAAAGTGGTGCAGGAGCCGCTGTTCTTGCTAAGAAAGAAGGTTTTGATGTGTTCGTTAGTGATATGTCAAAGATTAAAGATAATTATAAATCCCTTCTTGACAATCATGACATAAAGTGGGAAGAGGGACTGCATACAGAGGAACTTATTCTCAATGCTGATGAGGTAATAAAGAGTCCGGGTATTCCTGATACGGCTCCTATGATAAAGAAGATAAAGGAAAAGAATATTTCTATTATTAGTGAGATTGAGTTTGCAGGCCGATATACTGATGCGAAGATGATATGTATTACTGGTAGTAATGGAAAGACTACTACAACATCTCTCATCTACCATATACTCAAGGGGGCTGGATATAATGTCGGCTTGGCTGGTAACATAGGACGTAGTCTTGCTCTTCAGGTTGCAGAGGAAAAGTTCGAGTATTATGTTATTGAACTTAGCAGTTTCCAGTTGGACAATATGTATGATTTCCGTGCTGATATTGCTGTGCTCATGAATATTACTCCTGACCATCTTGACCGTTATGACTTTAAGATGCAGAATTATGTGGATAGCAAGATGCGTATCACTCGTAATCAGACAGAGAAAGATGCTTTCGTGTACTGGAATGATGACCCAATCGTTACTAAGGAACTTGAAAAGTATAATCTTAAGGCTCGTCTTTGTCCGTTCTCTGAGTTTAAGGAAAATGGCGTTATCGGTTATGTGAGCGATAGTACGTTCCATATTGATGGACCGGTACCATTTAATATGGAACAGGAGGAGTTAGCTCTTCGTGGTAAGCATAATCTTTATAATTCTTTGGCTGCAGGTATAACAGCTAATCTTGCTGGTGTAAGCAGCGAATACATTCGTAAGGGTTTGTCTGACTTTGCCGGTGTTGAACATAGATTAGAGAAGGCTGGTAGAGTACGTGGAGTGGACTTTGTTAATGATTCAAAAGCTACTAATGTAAATGCTTGTTGGTATGCTCTTGATAGTATGACTCAGCCTACAGTACTTATTCTTGGCGGTAAGGATAAGGGAAATGATTATTCTGAGATTTTCGACCTTGTAAAGGAAAAATGTATTGGATTGGTATTCCTTGGAGTTGATAATACTAAGTTACACGCTGCTTTTGATAATTTCGGCTTGCCTATCGTAGACGTAAAATCTATGAAAGATTGTGTAGATGAGTGCTATAAGATGGCAAAACCTGGAGCTTGTGTTCTCTTAAGTCCTTGTTGTGCAAGTTTTGACTTGTTTAAAAATATGGAGGATAGAGGAGAACAGTTTAAGGAGTGTGTGAAAAGACTCTAGATTGTTACGAAGTATAGATGCTTTTTGCTCTGCATAAAAGGTCATGTGTAGATAATGGACTAAAAAAATAAATATGGCTGGTATCGTTTCAAGTTTTTTCCATGGTAAGATGTTCAAGGGGGATAAGACGGTGTGGATGATATATTTCATCCTCTGTATGATCTCTTTAGTGGAGGTGTATAGTGCCTCCAGTCGATTGACATTTTCTGGGGCAAGTCACTGGAAGCCATTTATAAATCAGATACAGTTCTTGGGAGCTGGATTCCTGATTATATTGGTGTTTCATAGACTGCCATGTAAGTGGTATAACTTGTTTCCACCACCACTTTATATTATATCTATGATGATGCTTGCCTATACGGCTCTATCTGGTGGTAGCAGTTTGAATGGCACTCATAGATGGATATATATAGGTCCATTTACCGTACAACCGTCAGAATTTGTAAAGTGCTTTCTTATAATGTGGACGGCCATGGTCTTGGCTCGTACACAGACTGTTATTAAGACAGAAAATGGAAAAGTCATAATGGGGGCCGTGAGAGGTAAACCTTGGCAACCATTTGCTCTCGTAGCAGTTCCTCTAATGTTGTCTTTTATTTTGATCTTCATGGATAATGTGTCAACGGCATTAATGTTGTTTGTCGTGATTTTTGTGATGATGATTATTGGACGTGTGCCATGGGTGTATTTATTAAAAGGACTTGGAGGTTTGGGGCTTATAGGAGGTTTTGTTATGACATTAGCTTTCCTTATGCCAGAGGAGGCATTGGTACAGAACGGAGCCTTAAAACGTTTGGCAACCGTAAAGCATCGTGTAGAACGTTTTACTAAGGGGGAAGAGAATGTGGATCCTTACGATGCTACTTATTGGTTTAATGATAAGAATTCACAGAGTACTCATGCTAAGATTGCTATTGCCAACTCGAATATTATAGGACGAGGACCTGGCAATTCCATACAACGTGACTTCTTGCAGCATGCAGAATCAGACTTTATTTTCTCAATTATAGTTGAGGAGTTTGGACTTGCTGGTGGATTGTTTGTATTGAGCCTTTATATAGCATTATTTGTCCAAACTGGTAGAATAGCACAAAAGTGCAGAAGTTTCTTTCCTGCATACCTTGTGCTGGGATTTGGTATGATGATGACTCTTCAAGCCCTTGTTAATATGGCTGTTGCTGTTGGAGCAATACCTGTTACTGGACAGACGTTGCCGTTTATTAGTCGTGGAGGTACGTCAATTCTTATTAATAGTTTTTATATTGCTGTCATTCTTAGTGTAAGCAGATATGCTAATGCTGTGCCACAAGATAAAAAGAATAGCGGTGATGAACATTTGGATGTGGAAGAACCGTCCTCAAATGAAACTTATGAGTTTGCTACGGAGGGCAATATGCGATAATTAGTCCAGTATTTTCACTTTTTATGTAAAATAATCAATAATTCGTGGGATAAAATGATGATTTGTCCCACGATTTTTTGTAATTTTGTGACGTAATTTGTATAATTGTGAAAATTTAGAAATGCGTATGGAAAATAAGCAACCTTTGAAGGTTATTGTAAGTGGTGGAGGAACAGGTGGACACATCTTCCCTGCCGTTTCTATCGCAAATGCTATAAAGAAGCAGCATCCTGATGCTGAAATTCTGTTTGTCGGAGCACTTGGTAGAATGGAGATGCAGAGAGTTCCTGCAGCTGGGTATGAAATTGTTGGTCTACCTGTTAGAGGACTTATTCGCCCACTTTGGAACCCAAAGAATATTGGAGTGATGAAAGATTTTATCAAAAGCCGTCAAATGGTTAAGAAGATTATCCGAGACTTTAAGCCTCAGGTTGCTGTTGGTGTCGGAGGATATGCTTCTGCTCCTACTCTAAATGCTGCTTATTCTATGGGAGTGCCTTGTCTTATTCAGGAACAGAATAGCTATGCTGGTGTTACTAATAAGTCCTTGGCGAAGAAGGCTAGTAAGGTTTGTGTAGCATATACTGGCATGGAACGTTTCTTCCCTAAGGATAAGATTATTCTTACTGGTAACCCTGTTCGTCAAAATTTGTTAGACGTGAAGGTTAGTAAGGAAGAAGCAATAAAATCATTCAGCTTGGAACCAGGAAAGAGAACCGTCCTGATTATTGGTGGTAGCCTTGGTGCTCGTACTGTAAACGAAAGTGTTTTAAGCCATCTTGATGATATTCGTAATAGTGATGTGCAGTTTATTTGGCAGACAGGAAAGTTCTATAGTGATGAGATTCGTAGAGCTTTGAATAATGCTGAGCCTGTAAAGAATTTATATGTTACTGACTTCATTTCAAGTATGGATAATGCTTATGCAGCTGCAGACCTCGTGATTTCACGTGCTGGAGCTAGTTCTATTTCTGAACTTTGCCTGTTAAAGAAGCCTTCTATTCTTGTTCCTTCACCTAATGTTGCGGAGGATCATCAGACAAAGAATGCTTTGGCTCTTTCTACAAAAGATGCTGCAATCTATGTAAAGGATGCTGATGCACGTGATGTACTTATACCTACAGCGTTAAAGACTGTGGTCAATGACGATAAATTGAAGTCACTTGGCGAAAATGCCGGACTTTTAGCATTCAAGGACTCAGCTGATGTGATAGCTAATGAGGTTTACAAATTGGCTATGGAAAAGAAGTAAGTTTACTATTGATATGTTTCTTACTTTAATTTTCAATAAATAAAATAGAATAACAAAAATTTGATAAGGTGATTAAGTCTATATATTTTGTAGGTGCCGGCGGAATAGGTATGAGTGCTCTTGTACGCTATTTTCTTAGTAAAGGATACAACGTCGGTGGATATGATAAGACTCCAAGTGATTTGACGGAGAAACTTATCGAAGAGGGGGCGATGATTCATTACACAGAGGATGTTGAGGCCATTCCTGAGTGTTTCAAAGAAAAGGAATCTACTCTTGTGGTTTATACACCAGCAATCCCTGAGGAGCATAAGGAACTCGTTTATTTTAGAAATAATGGGTTTGACGTGCAGAAGAGAGCTCAGGTACTTGGTTTCTTAACTAAAGAACATAAGGGACTATGTGTAGCAGGAACACATGGAAAGACAACAACCTCATCTATGGCGGCTCATATCTTGCATCAGAGTCATGTGGATTGTAATGCTTTTCTTGGTGGTATAACAAAAAATTATGGTACTAATTATATACTGTCAGATAGTAGCGATTTTGTCGTTATTGAGGCAGATGAATTTGACCGTTCTTTCCATTGGCTTCGTCCTTATGCATCTGTTATTACTGCAACTGATCCTGATCATCTTGATATATATGGAACAAAGGAGGCTTATCTTGAGAGCTTCAGAAAGTATACTACTTTGATTCAGCCAGAAGGTGCTCTTATCATTCATAAAGGATTAGAGATGAAAGCAGCACCTCAAAAAGGAGTTGCTGTATATGAGTACTCACGTGATGAAGGCGATTTCCATGCAGAAAATATCCGTATTGGAGGTGGAGAGATTTTCTTCGATTTCGTTTCTCCTAAGGGGATAGTAAAAGATATACAACTCGGAGTACCTGTTAGTATCAATATTGAAAATAGCATAGCCGCTATGGCACTTGCACAGTTGGCTGGAGTGACAGATGATGAGTTACGTGAGGGAATTAGAACTTTCTCTGGAGTTGATCGTAGATTTGACTTCAAGGTTAAAAACGAAAAGGTGGTGTTCTTAAGTGACTATGCACATCATCCTAAAGAAATATTGCAAAGCATAAAGTCTATTCGCGAATTATACAAGGATAAGACTATTGCTGCAGTTTTTCAACCTCACTTGTATACTCGCACAAGGGATTTCTATAAGGAATTTGCGGATTCATTATCAATATTGGATGTTGTATATCTCTGTGATATATATCCAGCGCGTGAAAAGCCTATTCCAGGCGTGACATCGCAAATAATATATGATAATCTACGCCCTGGCATCGAAAAGCATCTTATTCATAAGGAGGATGTTTTAGATGTTGCACGAAATGGAAAATTTGATGTGTTGATTTCTTTAGGTGCAGGTGATTTGGAAAATTATGTACCTCAAATTACAGAAATATTAAAACAAAGATAGTGGTATTCTACCATTAATGAATATAACTTGTAAAATGACAAAGACTGGAAAGATCTTGAAAGTTGTGGGGATGATAACTCTGTTCTTAGGAATAGTTGGATACCTTGCTTATTATATGTTAATCCAGTCAGAAACTGATTCTGAAAGTCCATGTGTGGCTGTAGAGTTAAATATGGAGGATGATGTGGATGCGCAGTTTATAAGTCAAAAAGATGTGGAAAACATCTTATCTAAGTCAGAGTGGAATCCTGTGGGGAAGAATATGAAAGGGGTCAATGCTGCCGGTATTGAAAGTTTGGTGGCTGAGAATCCTTTTGTAAAAGAGGTTAATTGCTATAAGTCGACCAAGGGAAAGGTTATCGTTAGTGTAAAACAGCGTACACCCCTTATCTATATCATACCAAATGATACTGTGGGGTATTTCCTTGACGAAACGGCTACGATTATACCAACCAGCAAATATGTGAAAAATATTGTTGTCGCATCAGGGGATATAGATTACAAATATGCTTCTACAGAATTGCTGGAATTTGCTGTTTTTCTTGAAAAAAATAAGTTCTGGAACGACCAGATCGAGCAGATTTATATCTCTCGTGATGATAAAAACAAGAGATTTGTTGAACTTGTTCCCCGTGTAGGAGATCAGTTGATCTTTCTTGGTACTCTGAATGATTTCGAAACGAAGTTAGAACGCCTTAAAATATTCTATGAAAAGGTAATGGGTACAGTTGGATGGAATAAATATAGCAGAATTAATCTTGAATACGAAAATCAAATTATCTGTACAAAACATAAGAAGTAATAACATATAATATTATGGATAAAGACTTTGTAGTTGCAATAGAATTAGGTTCATCTCGAATTTCTGGTATTGCCGGAAGAATGAAAGATGGTACTATGCAGGTTTTAGCATATGCAGAAGAAAATACTACTGCATGTGTTAAGCGTGGTGTTATATGGAACATAGAAAAGACATATCAAAGCATAAATTCAATTATATCTAAACTTGAAACTGCCCTCAAAACAAAGATTGCTAGAGTATATGTCGGTGTAGGAGGACAGTCTGTGCGATCTTACAGATGTGTTATTAAAAGGAATATGATGACTCATAGTTATATTACTAAGGAGGCTGTTGATTCTATGCGCGAGGAGAGTTATGAGATTCCTTATTCCGAGTGTCAAGTATTGGATAATTATCCACAGGATTTCAACGTAGACCAAAATACTATTGCAGATCCTGTCGGAGTTATGGGTACAAATATAGAAGGTGAATATGTTGATATTATTGCGAATCAGAAAATTCTTAACAATATCAATACAGTATTCTCTAATACTTCTGTTAATATTATTGATGTGCCAATTTCTGCTTGTGAGTTAGCATCACAGGTTTTGACTGATGTCGAAAAGAGATCTGGTTGTGCATTAGTAGACCTTGGAGCTGACACAACGACTATTGTAATTTATAAGAATAATATAGTACGATTTCTTGTTACTATTCCATTAGGAATGAATAATGTTAACAAGGACTTTGTTTCTTCTTTGCAATTACAGGAATCTGAAGCTGAGGATTTGAAAATTAAATATGGAGATGCTTTTCCTCAAAGTTCGAGCGAACCAAATGAGGGGGAGCCTACTAATTACACTACTTCAGATGGAAGACAACTTGATATTAATTTGATAAAATCTCTAATTGAGTCACGTGTAAACGAGATTGTTGCTAATGTTAATAACCAGTTAGAAAGATCAAATTATAGCGATAATCTTCTTGCAGGTATCGTTTTGACTGGAGGAGGTAGTCAGATGAAAAATATAGAGAACCTATTCCTTTCTGTCACAAATGTGGAAAAGGTTCGTATTGCTTCTGCTGTAAATGCACAGGTGGTAAAGGCTTCTGGCATTACAACTCCAACTTTTGAAACTGTTAGAGGATTGACAATTTTGTCATTGTTATTAGCTGCCAAGGAACCTTGTGGTGTGGATTCTGATGTTCCTACACAGGTTGCTCCACCTGCTCCAGATCTTATTGAACAGATGAATATTGAGGAGGAACGCTTGAAAAGGAAACAAGAGATGGAACGCCAAGCAATGGCTGATGCCCAGTTGGCTATATCTTTTGATGCTGTCAAAGAAAAGATCCGTGCTGAAATACGAAATGTGGAAAAGGCAATAGAGGACGTTAGAAAATCGGGAAGTGACAAGAAAGTTCGAGAGGATGCAACAAACATTTCGAATAGGGCTTTAAATGTTATAACTGAGGATTTCCAAAAAAATGTCGACGTTCTTTCCTCAAAAGAAAAATATAAACAGAGTGCATCTGAAGGTGCAAAATTAGCAGATAAACTTCGTCAAACTAATGACGAATTACATCGCACGATTGTTAAAGCAAAAGAAGATAATAAGATTTTCAATCGTTTTACACGATGGATAAATGAGATTATTAATGAAGATGACTAATAATATATAAGTAATAAACCATGGACGTACAGAATAACAATATGGATGTTTTTACTTTCCCTAAGTCTATCGACACACCTGTTACTTCAATTATAAAGGTGATTGGAGTAGGAGGTGGAGGAAGTAATGCGGTAAACCATATGTACAATGAAGGTATTCATGATGTTACTTTTGTTGTTTGTAATACTGATATTAAGGCATTACAGGACTCGCCTGTACCAACAAAGATTCAACTTGGTTCTGAAGGTCTTGGAGCCGGTAACAGACCGGAAAAGGCTCGTAAGGCTACAGAAGAATCTATAGAAGCAGTAAAGAATATGCTTAGTGATGGAACTAAGATGGTCTTTATTACTGCAGGAATGGGAGGAGGAACTGGTACTGGTGCTGCTCCTATAATAGCAAAGACAGCAAAGGATATGGGAATCCTTACTGTCGGTATTGTTACTATTCCTTTCAAATGGGAAGGTACAAAGAAGATTGACCAGGCGCTTGATGGTGTAGAGGAAATAAGTAAAAATGTCGATGCTCTTCTTGTTATCAACAATGAAAGACTTCGTGAAATATATCAAGATTTTACTGTTATCAAAGCCTTTGCAAAGGCTGATGATACTCTATGTAATGCTGCGAAATCTATTGCAGAAATCATTACAATGCATGGTTTAATAAACCTTGACTTTAATGATGTAAGTACTGTCCTTAAGGATGGTGGAGTAGCCATTATGAGTACTGGTTATGGAGAAGGAGAAGGGCGTGTTACTAAGGCCATAAATGATGCTTTACATTCTCCTCTACTTAACAATAATGACATTTATCATTCAAAGAAGATTTTGCTTCGTTTTTCGGCTCCTGATGATGGAAAAACTGACGATTCAGAGCCTGGTCTACGTATGGATGAAATGAATGAGGTTAATGACTTCATGGAGAAAATCCAGAACGATGATGTGGAAACTAAATGGGGATTTTCTGTTGACCCAACTCTTAAGGATAAGGTTAAGGTTACTATTCTTGCTACTGGTTTTGGAGTAGAAGACATAGATTCTTACGAGATGGGTGAACGTATTCATAACCGCGAAAAAGAAAAACAAGTTCAGACTGCTGAACAAGCTGAAGCGGAAGCGGAAAAGGAAATGCGTCGTAAGATATATTATGGTTCGGACAGAAATCGTGGTAATATACATCGTCCAATTTATAGCTACTTGTTCAAGGACGAAGAATTAGACGATGAGGACGTAATTAGCATGGTGGAAGCTTCTCCTACTTATAAGCGTACTAAGGAGACGTATAAGCTGCTTACAGACCGTTCTCCAGTAAATGCTAAACAGGAAGAGGGACCTATAAATTTCAATTAAAATAGCATTATAGTTATTTTGCTACAAATAGATTTACATAAATTTATAGAAGTCTACTAAAATTATAAAAATAGCTAATAGGCCTATTTAGAGCTTGTGAAGAGAAAAAAATCTTTTCGTTATGCTTTAAGTAGGTCTTTTTTTGTGTATTAATGTAAATTTTTGTTGTAAGATTAAAATAGAAAAGTAACATATTATTAAGTCCACCCTACCGATATATAGGTGGTGTGGACTTACTTTTGTTACAGGCATCTTCTGTCAAATTGAATGGTACTTTAACGCCCATTTAACGCTTGTTTAATGCCCGTTATAATGATTCAAAAACGAAATGTACAAATTGTTTGAGCGCTGTTTGAACAGCGCTCAAACGGTGCTCAAACACTGCTCAAACGGTAATTAAGCAGGCATGATCTATCGGCATTTACAGGTGTAAGCTGTGATTGGGCATTTAATACTGGATAATTCTTTCGTTTGAGCGCATAATTTTCTGTAAAGTTCAATAGGAATAGTTCTATTATTCAGTAGAAATTTTCAAAATTACTCAATGGTACGGTCGTACCATTCAATGGTATGACTGTACCATTAAGTGGTACGACCGTACCATTGAGTGATTTTAAGAAATATTTCGCAATAGGCATAGAATTGCCAAGCAGGAATGAAGAAATTTTTCTGCTTTGATGAATAAAATGTTCTGCAAAAATTGTGCACTAAAGTGTCAAAGTTTTAGTGAATAGTAATAGTTATTTGTGTAATTTAATTCCAGGTATTTTGTTATATCGTGTCATAATAAAAAAAGGAGACCTGCTCCCAGGTCTCCTTAGATGATCCCACTTAAAAAATAATTTGAATAATAAAAGTGAGATTGTGTACGACTCGGTTAGAAATCACTTCTGGTTGGTCGTCACGAGAATATATGTAAGAATTGAATGAAATATGCAATTCAGTTAGGACGTTTACGTCCTTTTATAAACTTGTTTGACCTATTTTTACGCGTCAATATTAGCGTAAGTTGCATTACGCTCTATAAATTCGCGTCTAGGTCCTACATCTTCACCCATAAGCATTGAGAAAGTGTAGTCAGCTTCTGCAGCATCCTCAATTGTAACCTGCTTAAGTAAGCGAGTTTCTGGGTTCATAGTTGTTTCCCAAAGTTGCTCTGGGTTCATCTCACCAAGACCTTTGTATCGTTGAGTCTTGACAGCTCCTTCTTCTCCATTTCCATATTTATCTATGAATCGAAGTCTAGCATTTTCATCATAGCAATATTCGCTTACCTTACCCTTTGTACATTTGTAGAGTGGTGGAGTGGCAATGTAAAGTCTTCCATCGCGTATAAGTTGTGGCATATAGCGGAAGAAGAGTGTCATCAAAAGTGTGTCGATATGTGAACCATCGACATCGGCATCGGTCATGATGATAGTCTTATAGTAGCGTAGTTTATCGTAATTAGCCTCTTTTGAATCCTCACCT
>JAILIJ010000199.1 GCA_024695315.1 Bacteroidaceae bacterium | reverse complement strand
CTACTCATTAACTACTTTCGAAATCCAAATTATTAACTAAAAAAGCATTTATAAAATGAAAAAATATATAACACCTGAAGTAAATGTTCGCAGCAACAAACTTCGTGCAAGCATCCTCGCTGGCAGCTCTGTAGCAACAGGTAAGCACAATGTTTCATCTGTCAAAGGTCTCGACGCTGGTGAGACTCTTAGCGGTGCAGGAACAAACGGTGCTATCACATTCGGAAGCACAAGTTCTGCTTATTAATATTGGCACTATCGACAAACAATAATCTGGGTGGGCTGTTCTGAAAAGAATAGCCCACTCTTTTTTTTTATGGCGTGTGCTAAAGGGGCTGAATCTTATAAAGGAATAATTGAAATAACGTTCGTAAACAACAAATTTGTACATTTCGTTTTTGCATCATTTGAGCAGATTCTTTTATATTATGTTAGCTACGACTTTGTCTTTTTAGCGCACCTTCATGCAGAACATTTTATTCATCATTGCGGAAGAATTTCTTTATTCCTCCTGGGCAATTCTATGCATATTGCGAAATAATTCTTAAAATACCTCAGTGGTACGGTTGTACCACTTAGTGATACAGTCATACCATTGAGTGGTACAACCGTACCACTGAGGGATTCGGAAAATTTTTCCCGAATAATAGAACTATTCCTGCTGAACTTTACAAAAAAAATTGCGCTCGAATGAAAAAATTATCCTGCATTAAAATACGCAAACTGTTTTTTGACTATTGGTGTCCATGGTATATTGTTTAATGCTCGTTAAATGGTTATTAAATGGTTATTAACGACATTCGTGTCGTTCCACTGTTTGAGCAGTGTTTGAGCACCGTTCAAACACTGTTCAAACACTGCTCAAACACTGAATTATTGATCAGACGATAACGAAAAAAGTCGGATTCCACGATGGTGGAAATCCGACTTTCAGATTATGATGCGCTACATGTCTTAGTCAACAATAGAGCTGCATCCTTATTTCTTTTTAAGTCCTGGAATCTTGAAGACATGATTTTCCTCTTTATTCTTAAACTCGCCCGAAAGGTGTTCAAGAAGCGACGGATTGAGTTCTGCAGCCTTTTGGAAGTCCTTTGCAGCCCCCTCACGGTCGCCAAACGACATGCTAAGTTGAGCGCGTATGATATATGCTTCTTCACATTTTTCATCCTCATTGATTGCTGCCGTAGCCTCTACCGTAGCTGTTATAAGATCTCCTCTCTTTACTGCTTCCTTAGCCAAGTCAAGATGGCTGTTTTCATTACGTTCCATATTCATCTATTGTTTTCTTATTTTATCCATATCTATTGTTATCTCTTCTTCATCGACCATTTCTCTTAGTGCATCACGCAAACTCTCAGAAGGCACGTCGAGTGCGGACAATTCAGTCACCAAATGGTCCTTCCCATCAGAGAGTAGCATCAGAATGGCCTGACGCGCCTTCTCCAGGTCAGGATTCTCCTTTTCTCGTCGTTTACGTGCCAGACAGACGTCACATTGTCCGCAATCCTCGGCATTCATGTCACCAAAATAATTAAGTAACATTCGGCTTCGACATGAAGTGTTGGAAAAGGCATAATCTACCATTTTGTCTATACGCTTCTTATAGTCCTCTTTCCTATCTGCATAGACGTAATCATACAGATGGATGTACTGGGTGTCTATGCGTGGCTGTACAAATGTTATTGTTGGTGTGCTACGATGCGGTATGTATTCAATTATCCTGTTACGGCTCATTTCCTTTAGGATGTTGTACACCCGATCGTGTGACAGGCCCGTAATGTGTGATAGGAGCATCTCTTCGATTGGCACAAAGTCGGCAAACACGCCTGTATATGTGCGCAAAATGGCTTGTGTGAGCAAGTCTTGATCTTTGCCGTTGTCGTGAAGAGTGTATAACTGCTCTTTACGTACAAGTATATGTATTAGGGACTTGAAGTCCTGCTGCTCATGATAGTCAATGTAGCCGGCATTTGTTAGCAGTTTTAATGAGCTATCTGTATGGACAGCAAACTGCTTGAACAGTCGACAGAATTTCTCAAGACTAAAGTCAAATGTTCGTCCTTCGGCTTCTCCGACACCTATCTCCAGAAAACAGCATACATTTTCATACGTTTGCTTTATGTAGTCAACGTCGGGATACGTCTCCGACACGCGTCGATGAAGGAGCATTTTTTCTCCATCTGCCACAAGCAATATGGCATAGGAGGCTTCGCCGTCTCGTCCTGCTCGTCCTGCTTCCTGGAAATATGACTCCATGGAATCTGGGATATTATAATGTATAACGACTCTCACGTCGGGCTTGTCAATACCCATTCCGAAGGCGTTAGTGGCTACCATGACACGATTTCGGTTCTTGGTCCAGTTTGTCTGCCTCAAATCCTTCTCCGCAGAGGTTAGACCTGCATGATAGCTATCGGCGGAAATTCCATTGTCATTTAGATAGCGGGCTATTTCTGAGGTCAGACGTCGGCTTCGTGTGTACACAATAGCACTGCCCTGGGGTACTCCTTTGAGAATCCTAAGTATCTCTCCTGCTTTGTCATCTGTCTTTCGCACAACATATATGAGGTTCTTGCGCTCAAAGCTCATGGAAAAAGCATGATGTTCTGAAAACTCAAGACGGTTCTGAATGTCCTCGACCACATCTGGCGTTGCCGTTGCCGTAAGTGCCAACACTGGGACATGATATGGGATTATGTGGCGTATCTTTGCTATCTCCAAATAGGACGGACGGAAATCGTATCCCCACTGAGACACGCAATGTGCCTCGTCGACGGTAATAAGACTGACATGGTGCATTCGTATCAGTTTTTCCTTAAACAGATCCGTCGATAGGCGTTCAGGAGATAGGTATAGGAATTTGTAACCTCCCAGTATGCAGTTATCCAAAGTTCGTACAATATCATCTCGCATCATGCCCGAATAGACTGCTGCTGCCTTGATGCCGCGCTTCCTCAACTGGGAGACTTGGTCTTTCATCAGGGCAATAAGTGGAGTAACAACCAGGCACAGGCCGTCTTTGGCCAATGCAGGTACTTGAAAGCATATAGACGTACCGCCTCCTGTTGGCATAAGCCCTAAGGTGTCATGTCCTTCACCAATAGAGGTTATGATTTCCTCCTGTATACCTCGGAAGGAATCATAACCCCAGTATTGTCGTAATATGTCTAAATATTCGTTGTTCACATTTCTTCCCTTGCCTTTATATCCTCTATCAGCAACTGAATATCTCCCCTCTTATGAGTATTGTCCTCAATGGTATAGACAATGTCGAAGGAGCGTTTTGTCTTTATGTATCTTGCTTGTCCACTCTGACCGAATGCTATGCCGTTCATCACTCGATTTGATGTTCCGTCAATTAGTTCAAGCTTGATATGCTCTTGATCGCGCCCTACGACCTTGCTGGTACCATAGTCATAGACTTGACGTGTGCAGAAGAGCGGCTTTTCATTTTCTGGCCCGAAAGGACGCATTCGTTTAAGTTCCGAGTAGAATTTGTGAGTGATTTCATTGAAACCAATCACAGCGTTGATGTCTAAGGTCGCTCTCTTTTGTTCTGGTTCAATATGGGTTGAGACATATTCTTCGAATCGAATCTTGAATTCTTCTACCTTATCGACATTCAACGAGAGTCCTGCTGCATAGGTATGACCTCCGAAATTGCTGAGCAAATCGCTACATGCCTGGATGGCTTTATAGACATCAAATCCGCTTACACTGCGTGCAGAACCCGTGACGACATCGCCAGAACGAGTGAGTACAACGGCTGGACGATAGTAGATTTCTGTGAGACGGGATGCTACAATTCCTATCACTCCCTTATGCCAGTCTTCATTATAGATAACAATGGCCGAACGATTTTTCAAGTCGGGCATGTTCTCCACATAGACATTGGCTTCTTCGGTCATCTTCTTGTCCAATTCCTTGCGCTCATCATTATATTGATTGATTTGCTGGGCAATGTCACGCGCTTTCTCGTAACTGTGCTCCACAAGAAGCGAGACCGATTCTTTTCCGTTCTGCATTCGTCCTGAAGCGTTAATGCGCGGACCAATCTTAAATATGATGTCAGACATGTTTATGTCCTTACCATTAAGTCCGCAGACATCGATAACGGCTTTCAATCCTACACTCGGATTATTATTTAGCTGACGTAATCCATGATAAGCCAAAATGCGGTTTTCACCCATTATAGGCACAATATCAGAAGCAATACTAACAGCTGTTAAATCAAGCAACGGTATGAGAGTGCTGAACGCAATACCGTTGTTTATAGCAAAAGCCTGCATGAATTTGAATCCTACTCCACATCCCGACAGGTCTGAGTATGGATAGGTGGAATCCTTACGCTTCGCATTAAGAATTGCCACTGCAGGTGGTAACACCTCATCTGGGACATGGTGGTCACAGATGATAAAGTCTATTCCTTTCTCCTTGGCATAAGTTATCTCTTCGACTGCCTTAATGCCACAATCAAGAACAATTATGAGCTTTACGCCCTGGCTTTCCGCATAGTCCACTCCCTGAACAGAGACACCATATCCTTCCTCATAACGATCGGGGATATAATACTCAATATTGGAATAGAACTGCAGAAGGTAGCGGTA
>JAILIJ010000076.1 GCA_024695315.1 Bacteroidaceae bacterium | reverse complement strand
GATGTAGGACTTACGCTTACCGAGCTTATTGATAAATACAAAGGACTACTTGTTGGGGATAAGGTTTATAAGAAATACGGAAATAAATTCCCGATTCTTGTCAAACTCATCGACTCAAGACAGGACCTCTCCATTCAGGTTCACCCAGATGATAAGTTGGCTATGGAACGACATGGATGTGCTGGAAAAACGGAGATGTGGTACGTCATCAAGGCTGATGTGGGGGCAAAGATCTATAATGGTCTCCGTAAGTCCATTAGTCCTGACGACTACGAACGTCTTGTAACAGCCGAAGGAAACGAAGACGGAACGGGAGAAAACCCTATGGCTTCTGTTATAGCCACTCACGAGAGCCACGATGGCGATTTATACTTCATTCCTGCGGGTAGACTACACGCCATAGGAGCAGGCAATTTTCTTGCGGAAATACAGCAGACGAGTGACATAACATACCGCGTGTACGATTTCGGCAGAAAGGATGCGCACGGCAAACCACGTGAGTTACATGTTGAACAGGCCAAAGATGCCATAGACTATCAAGTATGGCCCGAATACCGTACCAGCTACGACTCCACAAAACCAACATCCCAGCTCATCAACTGTCCATATTTTATCGTCCATCGAGTGGTAGTACAAGTGGCTGCTCAGATCGACTTTGAATGTGACTCGTTCGTAGTTGTCATGTGTCTCTGGGGCGAAGCCAATATCAATGGAATACATATTCGTCAGGGCGAAACCGTATTAGTACCTGCGTCCGAAAATGTTCTCTACATCTTTGGAAATGGAACATTCCTAACGGCAACAATGTAAGCCTTTATAAATAAAACAAAAAAGAAGACCCACTACTTAAACATAATATTTATGAAAACAAAATACATGAAACAACAGCTTACTTTTCTTTCTCAATCAGTAGGTAAAGTTACCAGCCTAGCACTCCTACTATTGAGTTCTTCCATTCCTGGAAACGCAGAAAAAATAGAGATACATACTCCTAACAACAGTTTAGTTGTTGATCTTTGGAAAGACGGAGAACCTAAGTTTGTATACTATGGTCAAAGACTCTCTACATACGACCTAAACGTTCTGCCAGAACCAACAAATGCAAACTGGTCACACCTTGAACTTTTCCCTGCCTATGGAGCCACACACACCATGAGCGAAACAGCATTAGCAATGACACATGTAGATGGAAATATGTCTACTAACCTTCTCGTACAAGACTATAAGGTAACAGACATATCAGACAAAGCCCCAAATGGTAAAGAACGTTCAGGTAAATTGCTAACCATAACACTAAAAGACCCCCTCTATCCATCTCTCGTACATCTATATTATCAAGCATATAATGATGTCGACATGATAGAATGCTGGAGCGATATAGAGAATCTTGAAAAGGGAACAGTCAAACTTACTCAATTCTATAGTTCATGTATGCCTATACGTCGTGGCGACGTATATGTAAGCCATTTCCACGGTTCATGGGCAGCAGAAGCACAACTTGTTGAGGAAAAGCTCAACAACGGAATGCTCGTAATAAAAAATAAGGATGGACTGAGAAATGCCACTACCGACCGTCAGGAAGTAATGTTCTCTCTCGAAGGTAAAGCACAAGAAAACGCGGGCGACGTAATCGGTGCCGCCCTCATGTACTCTGGTAATTACCAAATAACGATAGACACAGATGACTCTGAATACCATTATTATTTCGCAGGAATAAACCCAGACAACTCTGAATATCTTTTAAAGAAAGGTGAGACATTCACCACGCCACATGTCGCCTACACATTCTCAAACGAGGGCCTTTCTGGTGCATCACGCAACTATCACACTTGGGCTCGAAACTACCAGCTACGTCATGCCGACAAACAACGTGACATACTACTAAACTCATGGGAAGGTGTATATTTTGACATCAACCAGAAAGGAATGGACCAAATGATGGCTGATATAGCATCCATGGGAGGCGAACTATTTGTAATGGACGACGGTTGGTTCGGAGATAAATATCCACGCAAAACCGACAATTCTTCTCTTGGCGACTGGGTTGTAGACAAAAATAAACTGCCAGAAGGAATCGAGGGACTCTTAAGAGATGCAAAGAAAAATGGCGTAAAATTTGGTATATGGATAGAACCAGAGATGTCCAATACAACAAGTGAGCTATACGAGAAGCATCCTGACTGGATCATAAAAGCTCCAGGACGCAAGCCTGTACTTGGTCGCGGAGGCACACAAGTTGTTCTCGATCTATCCAATCCAAAAGTTCAAGATTTTGTTTTCAATATTGTAGACAATTTACTGACAAAATATCCAGAAATAGCTTATATCAAATGGGATGCCAATGCACCAGTCATGAATCATGGCTCACAATACCTATCCAAGAACGAGCAGTCTCATCTATACATAGATTACCATAAAGGACTCATAAAGGTATGTCAAAGGATACGTGACAAATATCCAGACGTCATCATACAAGACTGTGCCAGCGGAGGAGGACGAGCAAACTATGCCCTTCTACCATACTTTGACGAATTCTGGGTCAGCGATGACACAGATGCCCTACAGCGTATCTATATGCAATGGGGAACAAGCTATTTCTTCCCAGCAATAGCAATGGCAAGCCACATATCTGCAACTCCTAACCACCAAACATTCCGTACCATTCCTCTAAAATTCAGATGTGACGTCGCTATGTCAGGACGATTAGGAATGGAGATTCAGCCAAAGAACATGACAGAAGCAGAAAAGACACTATGTCGACAAGCTATATCCGATTACAAGAAAATACGTCCTATCGTTCAGTTCGGTAACCTCTACCGTCTACACTCTCCATACGCAGGCGACAACCTGGCATCACTCATGTATGTCTCCGACAACAAACAAGAAGCTGTATTCTATTGGTATAAACTTGAGACATTCGTCAATCAACATCTACCAAGAATCAAAATGGCAGGTCTCGATCCATCAAAGAAATATACAGTCCACGAGTTAAATAAAATTGACACTACCCCACTCGACTGTGAGGGAAAAACATACACAGGTGACTACCTCATGAAAAATGGTCTTGAAGTGCCATTTAAGCACATCGTAAACTATCACGACCAGAACGACTGGGCAAGCCGTGTAATATACCTTAAAGCAAACTAAAAAAAAGTAATATTATGAAAAAATCTTTTTTAACCTTAACACTATGTGCAGCAATACCTATTGCAATGTACGCACAACTAAAGACATCTGCAGGTGTTCAATATCTACAAGGCCAGTCAATGGATATGAGCGCTGAATTTTCCGATTTCAGTAATATCTACTTCTTTGCTGATAGCCTTACAGATTTCGACACATCAACAGGTAAGGGACTACTGCAATGGAAAAGACAACAGCTGATGCCTCGTCAAGCATTTAATGCCAACACCTATCTTCATCAGCCTTTACAGATGTTAGATTTTCCTAATACGGCGTATGACAACAACCCCGTATATCAATTTTCTATAGAGCCTGTAAACGAAAAGACAATACGAATCAGGGTATATACCACCCCCGTCATTCCTAAAGAGAATTATGACGATGAGGTTATGCTCGTATCAAAACCTTCCGACGGGACATCAAAATGGAAGATAAGCAAAACCGCCGATGGCGTAGAATACAAATCCTCAGAAGGAAACATTACCATAAATAGATACCCTTGGCGAATAATTCTCAAGGATAAGAACGGAAAAGAACTTACCCACACACGTACATGGAACGATAATGACTCCACACAAATCAAGGTGCCACCGTTCCTGTTCATGAAACGCGGCTCCGACAATAGTCGTGCCATAAACCCAGTCTTTTCTTTGTCACCAGGAGAAAAAATCTTCGGATGCGGAGAATCATTTACAAGCCTTAATAAAGTAGGTCAGAAACTCAATCTCTTTGTTACAGATCCACAAGGACCAGAAAGTCCAGACATGTATAAACCAATCCCTTTCTTCTTCAGTAGCAAAGGATATGGAATGTTTATGCACACATCAGCACCTGTAACATGTGATTTTGGAGCTACATACATAGGTGCCAGCAAACTCTTCATGGCCGACGAACAGATGGACTATTTCATCTTCTTCGGAAACCCAAAGGACATCCTAACAGAATATACTTCCCTTGTTGGACGCCCAGACATTCCCCCACTATGGTCATTTGGCACATGGCAAAGCCGCATCACATACTTTAGCGAACAAGAAGGTCGCGATGTAGCCAAGAAACTGCGTGACCTAAAGATACCGACCGATGTCATCCACTTTGATACCGGCTGGTTCGGCGTCGATTGGCAATGTGACTACCAGTTTGCAAAAGACCGCTTCAAGAATCCAGCCAAGATGCTGTCAGATCTCAAAAAAGACGGTTACCACGTATGCCTATGGCAGTTGCCATACTTCACTCCCAAGAACAAGTATTTCAAAGAACTGATAGACAAGGGGCTTTACATACATAACGAGAAAGGACAACTACCATACGAAGATGCTGTACTTGATTTCACCAACCCAGAAACCGTATCATGGTATCAGGAAAAACTCGCGGGACTATTGAAGCAAGGCGTAGGAGTGATAAAAGCCGACTTCGGAGAAGCCGCTCCACTACACAACGGAATATATCACAACGGCAAAAGTGGACTATATGAGCACAACCTCTATCCAGTAAGGTATAATAAAGCAGCCTATGACATCATAAAACAAACAAATAACGGCGAAGGAATAATATGGGCAAGATCAGCATGGGCCGGTAGTCAACGCTACCCACTTCATTGGGGAGGAGACGCAGCCACTACCAACACCGGACTACAAGGCGACCTAAGAGGTGGACTCTCCATCGGCCTGAGCGGATTCTGCTTTTGGAGCCACGATATGGGAGGCTTCGTAACAAAAAGTCCTGAAAAACTATATAGAAGATGGATACCATACGGATTCCTAACTAGTCACACTCGAGCTCACGGAGTAGACACAGAACCTTGGTTATATAACGAAGACTTCATCAACTACTACCGCAAATGTGCAGAAATGAAATACCAACTCATGCCATATATCTACACACAAGCTAAAATATGCGTAGATAATGGATGGCCTATGCAGAGAGCACTCTTCCTCGAATTTCCTGACGATCCAGGAGCGTGGATGATTGAAGACGAATATATGTTTGGTGAAAACCTTCTTGTGGCACCACTACTTGAGGAAACAGACGAACGATATGTCTACCTGCCAACGGGAAACAAATGGATAGACTACCAAACAGGACAGACATACAATCCTGGATGGCACAAGATGAAAGCAGGAGATATAGAAATCATCATACTCGTTAAAGATGGCTCAGCAATACCTCACGTACCAGTTGCCCAAAGCACAGACAAAATAGATTGGAACAAAATCACCTGGAAAAAATATTCAGTTGATACCCCCGCAAAAGAAGGATTGCTGTATCTTCCTCAAGACGAAACAAGGGAAAAATAAACATAGTCATTTTGAATGATATAAACATATCACTATACAACAAACAAAAATCCTGCCCCCATTTGGAGGCAGGATTTTTTATCCGGAAAATATTGGATTATAAACTGAAAAACATTCCTTTGCGATGTTTTTTATATATTGAATATTTATATCGTGGGTAATCTTTGATACACATCTTCATCAGACTTCTCTTTAATTAATATATCTACATTTATATCTTTTTTGATTCACAACTTTAATCCAACATAAATTGTCTATGACTGGATCATATATTCAGATAGTTTTCCGTTACAAAAAGTGTCAGAACTTATAAATGCAGAAAGTAACCTTGTCATAGCAACTTGTCGCCACACCTTAGTTGCTTTACTGCATTAAAGTTCATCGTTTCAGGTAATAAACGCGGGCATAACCTATATCTCTATAGATAATTAAAAACATAATCTCATTCTCAAATAGTCAATTATAGTTCAAAAAGTAAAACCCTTTGTGGTATAACACTGCTAAAAAGCAGAGTAACAAAATCAACTTTTAATTAACCAACCAATTGCTTGCTATCACAGCATCGCATTTACAAATATATTACAATACTATTATTTATCTCTTTTTTTCTAAGTGCCGCTCCCTCTATTGGAAGCAACATTTTCATCTTAGTTACACCCATTAAATGCAACATATTAGAAAACCTTGCACGGGAAAATTATTTTTTTTCATTTTTTTTTGAGATTTTTTTGAGCCATCTCTCATATATTTTATAGCTACCTATTTTTCATAAACTTACACACAGCAGTAAAAAGAAAGTATTTTTCATAAAAGACGAAAAAAAATGTCCAGGATATAATTATCCCAGACATTTTAGACATGCAGCACACTTGCAGGAAGTAAAAAGGAAGTTATAGGAGAGTAATAATGAAGTAAAAGAAACTAATGAATTTCGATGATTGAGAAATATGAATTAAAAAATGAGATTTGTTCGCGGAACATTTTCCGTCCCAACATTCATCTTTTTATCTACTTTTTAACTTCATTTTTATTACCAACTACTGCCCCAAAAGCCTCTTCTCCACATAAAAAGCATCAATATGTTGTTACCATATCCTCAGGCACACATAGATAGAAATCGCCATGACCAAGATATGTATCATCCAACTTATCCACATCCTCCTGTTTGACACTATATATAGTCTTTACCTTAACGCCAGGGACATACTTTTTTAGGTACTTTATGATACCATCATTAGCATCCGAATGATAATTGCCATTGTAGTGAAGAACTTTTTTATCCAAGTTTTTGCTAATAAACCATGCCATAGTCGCATCCTTCACCCCCTGTGCTTGTCCCATGAGAGCAGGATTAGTACGACCGCCCCCCATCATAGACATCATGCTAAATGCCCCCTGCGCTTGCTCATTCTCTTCGTATGGTATTGGAAGAGCAGGTAGATAACATTTAGCCTCAGTAGACAGAGAATCAAGGTATGCCAGACCACGATTCTTGACCACATTAGCATAACGACGTGGCACATTACTGGCAATGAGCCGAATGTTATTCTCCTTACAAAAATCCACAATTGGAGCATAATCTGTAGAATAGTTAGGCCAGAAACGACATTCACTCTCAAACTGCTTTGCACCTATCACATCAGAGAAATATTCATCTATGATAAGCTGGTTGTCAGCCTCAAACATTTCCATCCCTACATTTATCTTACCATTCCAGTTGCCATATAGAGATTTCAATACCTGAGTCTCCATCCAATGGCATATAGGGTCATTGTGCATCTCACCAAAGAACACCACATCAGCCTGTGCCAACTCCCCTATCATCTTTTCATATTCCACAGCATTACCTTTCTCGTCAAACAAGGTATATGCCTTTGGCTGGGCACCCACCATTATGGTCATCAAGCCAAGGAAAACAAAACATGTAAACTTTCTCATTCCTTTTGATACAATAAAATTAAATTTTCCATCTTTACATACTTTGCAAAAGCCTCTTGCAACATCTTTGGAGTAATTGCCTCCAACACCTCATCATAATTATTGAAATCACTCAAAGACTCACCATTACGAATAAGACCAGCAATAGCATTTTTCCACTCCGATGTAGATACATCATTCAATGCCTGCCGTTTGGTAACAATAAATGAACGCTTCATTTTCTGCAATTCAGCCTCAGATACTGGCTTGCTTGACAACTCGCCCACAATCTCCATCATGTCAGCCATCATCTTGTCAAAGTTCTCATTCTTCACATCAATATATAGTCTGAACCACATTATCTGCTGTGGCTCACCATTGTAAAACACATTGGCGAAAGGCGAATAAACGATATTATCTCTCTGGCGCATCACACTTATCAAACGTGCCTGCAAGATGTCGCGCATAAGCTTAAACATAAGCGACTGACGAAGACCTGGATGATAATTGCCAGGGAAAATAAGGTTACAGCATGTCATGGAAGGTTCAAGTCCACCAAAACGCCCAGTAAAGGCATTAGGTACTTGTTCCTTGTCCATCCTACGTACAAACGGTACTGCAGGCCGTGTCATCCTACCAAAAGTACTTACTGCCATAGCTCCTATGCTATCAACGTCAAAATTACCAGTAATTATAAGATATAAGCCATCAGGATCAGTAAACACCTGACGATAATAATTCGTCATGTCATCAAGGTTCATTGCCTCAATATCCTTACGTGAATGAGGAAGGAAATGCGCTCCCACGATATTTCCAAACAATGAATCGACACAAGCATTCAACATACGTCCAGGATCGTTAGATAACTGCATTTCCAGTGCTGTCTCCTTACCGTATGAATCAAGTTCTTGTTTTTTACATTCCTCAAAATCTGTATATGCTGTCCCTGGATGATGCAACTTTTCATAAAGCAGATTCATGAGAATCTGTGCATCAGCAGTTGATGAAGTGACAAGACTCTCATGCCAGTAGTTATCCATGCCCATATTAAGCATCAATTCCTTCTGTCCCATTATCATTCCAAGAGTATCTGCGTCAATGGTAGATATACCGCCCATGTCAACATACCCCACAGCATCCTTCAAGTGCATATATAAGCTATCAGGAATATCTCCCAGTCCTCCACGTCCAAGAGCCGAGATGTGTATTTTTGATTCCTCATCAATCGTTGGACGCATAATGATATGTGCCCCATTCTTGAGTAGAATTTCTGTAACCCCTAATTCGCCATAATATTTTTTCTCAGCGAGATAATCTTTGTTTTCATGATGTGCAGCAAGTATCTCAACCACTTCAATGCTTTCCTCCTCATCATCGTGAGAGCTTGTCTCAGGTACAAAGAC
>JAILIJ010000175.1 GCA_024695315.1 Bacteroidaceae bacterium | reverse complement strand
ATGCCCTGCTAACCACACTTAAAAGTTATTTAATAGTAAAAACGAATATAATATCTTTTTATAAGAATATAAATACTGATTTCAAATAGAAATCAATTTATTATTTCAATTGACCTGAAGCCTTTAGATATTTAGTATTAGCAAGGAAGCACATATACATAGCTTCAATCTCATTAGCCGAAGCCTGCTGCCATATTGCCTGTGCCTCTAAATAATCAGACAAGGGTTCTGTACCAACTTCATACTGCTGCTTAGACATCATCATATTTTCTTCAGCAAGCGTCTTGGACTTCTTTGCTATGTCAACTTCAAGTATAGCCTCACTAAGATTATTAGCACATTGAGCCAGCTCTAAAGTCATCTTCTCATTTAGCTCTTCCTGTTCCAACTGAGCTATCTGATGTTCTGCACGAGCAGAACGAATCTTATGGGATCCCTGGGTGAAGAATTCTAATACCGGGATTTTTACCGTAACACCTATACTTGGACTTCCACTATCAAATAGTTTTCGACCATCAAGTTCCATTCCATTTAGATAGCTATATCCACCCATAAGGGCTACCTGTGGTAAATAATCACTCTGAGCAAGTCTTACCTTCTTCTGAGCGAGCTCACTTTTCTTCTGTAAAATCTCATACTCGGGACGAGTAGCAATACTTGCATTTGCGAATTGCTTGGCATCAATTGTAAATTTAGAAATCGAAATCGCTGATTTATCGTCAACAGTTATATTACTATTAAGATCAATACCAATAACCTGACATAAATTCATACAAGCAAGACGGTAAGCATTCTCAGCCTTCTGAATATTAAGTTCTGCCTCGCTACGCTTCACCTGAACTTTAAGGGCATCATTACGCATCTTCATGCCATGCTTTACTGCAGCATCAACATTTTGCTGTAATTCATCAAGAAGAGTCTTGTAACTTTTAGCAACCTCCATAAGTTTCTTAGCCTTAACAGCAAGCATATACGCCTGATCTGTCTCTACAATAACCTCACTCTCCCTGAGACGTATATTTGCTACAGCCATATCCTTACCAAGCCTAGACATTTTATACGCAGCAGTAATCTTACCACCCATATATATTGGTTGCGTAAGAACTGCACCAGCAAATAATGTGTTCTTAATCTTAAATTCCATTGTTTGGTCAGGAATCTGTATCTGTGATAATCCGGCCAACTGCTGCTGAGTTATCATTCCAGACTGCAATAAAGTTGGTGCCATCTGTGTCATAAGATTAGAAGCCATACCACCTACAGGAAGTGTAAGCTCTGTTTTTCCCCAACTATATACATCTCCAGCCATTATGTCAATCTTGGGAAAATAATTAGCTCTATACGATTTAACGTCATTATCCATCTGCTCTTCCTTTAATTTGGCAGATTGAAGAGATTTATTATGTTCCAAAGACTTCTCACGACAGGCATTGAGTGTAAGTGTCTGCTGAGCCATCACAGAAGATGACATGAGAAGCATCAAGAATACTATATTTATATTTTTCATCTTAAACATTCTTATATTTTCTTTCAACAAAGATGTTTACTTTTTTGTAAAATCACAAAAAAGGTATATCACTCTAATACTAATTATTACTTTCTTCAACTCTAACCCCAAAGAAGAGAGAATAAAGTACAGGAATGAAGATAAGCGTAATAAGTGTTCCTACAAAAAGCCCTCCCATAATTGTTACCGCAAGCGATCCAAACATAGCATCCGGTACAAGCGGAATCATACCAAGAATAGTAGTAAGTGAAGCCATCATGACAGGACGCAAACGACTCTTAGAAGAACGAATAAGGGCTGTATACTTATCAAGTCCCTGCTCTATCTCAAGATTAATTTCATCCATGAGTACTATTCCATTCTTTATCATCATTCCTATAAGACCTAATACACCTACTATAGCCACAAAACCAAATGCCTTACCTGTTAAAGCTACTGTAGGGAACACTCCGACAAGAATCAAAGGTATACAACAGAATATTATAATAGGCTTCTTATAGTCCTTAAATAGCATGACAAGAATAAGAATCATCATTACAATAGCCATAGGGAATGCGTTGAAAAGATATTTCATACTTTGGTCACTCGCCTTCTTTTCCCCTTGCCAAGAAAGACTATATCCTTCTGGTAAATCCATCTTCTCTATTTCAGCAGCAATAGCATTTCGAGCTTCCTCTGTTCCCACACCTGGACGAGGGCTACACTGTACTCGTTGGGTACGTTCACCATTATATCTACAGACAACAGGCTCTTCCCACATGATATCAATGTCGTGCGCCACTTGACTCACAGGAGTAGTCTGTCCTATTAACTCCAAAAGCTGATCCTTAGACATTGCACCAGTCATAAACTTTTGAACTGTAGAACGATTAAATACACGGCTTATATTTGGAAGCATACCGAAAACAGAAACATTATTAAGGTTCTCCACCTCCTGCCCTGTCTCATCAACACATTTTACATATATATTCTCAGGATGAACACCATCATAGAATTTTCCTATTGGTATGCCTCCTGTGTATGCCATCATACTCATGGCCACTTCACTACGTGATATACCACTTCTACGAGCTGATGCCTGATCATAATCTACTGTAAGAACTGGAACTTTAGGTTCCCAATCTGTTGTATAAAGATAAACCTTATCGCTGTGACGGAGAATTGCCATAGCAGTATCTGTTAATTGATGTAATACCTGAGGATCTGGTCCATGAAAACAAGCTTCTATTGGATACTTCTTAAACATAAGGTTATATCTCTTGAACTTTATATAAGCATCAGGGAACTGTTTTGAAATCTCATTCTGCAAATCCTCCATATGATCTACTAATGCTGCTGGCGACTCAAAATCAATAATAAGTTCTCCATACGATAATGAAGGTGTAGCAATACTACGCACCAAATTATAACGACTTGGAGTACCCCCCACAGAAGCTGTTATGTTTTTTATGTAGTCATGTTCTTTGAGAATATTCTGAATTTTCACAAGGTCCTCCTCAACCTGAGTAAAGTTAGTTCCTTCTGGTAATTTGTATTCCATATATAGCTGATCGTATTCCATATCAGGGAAGAACGCCTGATTAACGAAACGATAAGTAAACAAACTAAATAGAAGCAAAACAATAGCTGCACATACTGTCATAATCTTATTACTGATGCCAAACTTGAGTATCTTCTCCAATACATCATAAGCCTTACCTTTATACAAATCGTCAGATAAACTATCTACACTATCATCATTTATCCTCTCATTTGATTTGAACATACGGTCTGCCATAATTGGAACATGAGTGAGAGCCAATATCCAACTTAAAAGCAACGAAACAGCAATTACAATAAATAAGTCACGCACATAGACTCCAGCAGAATCTGGACTTAGAAATATCGGAAGGAATGCTAATATCGCAATTAGGGTGGCGCCGAGTAAAGGCATTGCTGTTTTACTACCTATAGTAGTTAGAGCCTCTAATCGAGGTTTCCCTTGTTTAATATCTACAAGTATACCGTCTACAATAACGATTGCATTATCCACAAGCATACCCATTGCCAAAATAAAAGAACCTAATGAAACTCGCTGTAACGTTCCATCAAAGCCATTAAGCACAAGGAATGAACCAATACAATCACAACAAGACTCATACCTATTATCAATCCACTCTTTAACCCCATAAAGAAGATTAGGACTATAACAACAATAAGAACAGATTCTACAAGATTTACTAAGAAAGTATTCAGAGCATTATTGACCCTTTCTGGCTGAAAGAAAACTTTCTCACAACTTACACCAGCTGGCATACGTTTCTGTAACTCTTCTATTTTTTTCTCGACTTTATCACCAACCTTTAGAATATCATAGTTAGATAGACAAGAAATAGACACTCCTATAGCACGTTCCCCATCACGAAACAACTCATTGCGTGTTGTATGTTCATATGTTTTCTTAACCTCAGCAATATCACGAATACGAAGCTGATCATTATCGTGACCAGCAATAAGCATATTAGAAATGTCATCAACATTATTAAATTTATCACTAACAGTCACCCGAACACGCTTATTTCCGTTGTCCCAATAACCTGCATAGCTTGTCTTATTCTGATTTGTAAGTGTCTGAAGCACTTCAGCAGGCATAACCCCAAGATGAGCCATATGATCCTCACGTAGATTAATGTCTATACATTCATTTCGTTTACCATATATCTCTACACGACTGACTCCATCAATAGCAATAATCTCTCGCTTTAACAGTTCTGCATAATCAGCTAATTGACGATCATTTAACCCATCTCCTTTTAAGGCATAAAACATACCATATACATCACCAAAATCATCTTTAACAACAGGAGCAGATGCACCTGCAGGAAGCTTGACCTGAGCATTTGCTACCTTACGGCGTAACATATCCCATTCTTGTTCTACTCCATCATTTGGAACCGTAGTTTGAAGTTCTACTGTGATAAGACTCAAATCTGCATAAGAACTACTTTGGACATTATCCACAGTAGACATTTCTCTTATAGACTTCTCAATAGGATCAGTCACTTCCAACTCTACTTGATGAGCCGATGCACCAGGGTAAGTCGTAACAACCATTGCCTGCTTTACTTTCAAGGCTGGATCTTCAAGCTTGCTCATTGAATTGTAAGAAAGAACTCCACCAACAATAAGACACAAAACAAGAAAATTAACAAGTTTCCTATTGTTTAATGCCCAATTACTATAATCAATCATATATCTTTCGTTTTTAACCATTAAAGTTTTATAAAACTACACATGACACATTCCACAAAACTTGTAATACTTTTATGTGAAAGTCTACATATGAATCAATAACATCCACCATCATCATATAGTCTTACTAGTTTTTGAAACTATAATAAACCTCCAACATTGGTAGATGTTTTTGGAGCAAGTGGCTTAACCTTTGCACCATCAACAAGATGATGCACACCTGTAGAAACTATCTTTGTTCCCTTTTTCAAACCTTTAAGATTCACTGAACCATCACGATTGAGGTCAAGAACTTCCACATCATGCTGATTTACCACACCATTCTGTGCATTATAGACAAAAACTGATGTCTTACCATTCTTGCTAAGGATAGCAGATGTAGGAAGATTTACAACTCCATGATCCTCTTCTTCTTCAGCAGCATAAACCATAGTACTCATACCAGCAGTAATCTTCTTAGTATCATACTCACCATCTATACGTAGACGTACAGTATAAAGTTGGCTTACATTAGCTTCACTACTAACACTTACTATCTTTAATGGGAACTTTTCATCTCCATAGAGGTCAAACTGACAATAATATGATGTGAATTTATCCCTACGTGCATAATCCTGAGCCGACATATAAATCTCGACTTCAAGACCTACTCCACCTGATATTGTGAGTACAGGCATTCCAGCACCAACAGTTTCTCCAGCCTCATGTAGCTTCTCTTTCACATAACCAGAAATTGGTGTCCTAAGTTTTGTATCAGCTAATTGATTCTTATGATTCTCTAATTTTTGAGTTATACGTTGAAGACCATAACGCGCTTTATCATAATTCTGGGATGTTGTGTTACCCTCTTTATATAGAGCAATAACCCGTTCTGCATCTGCCTTTACTTGATCATATTCTGCCTGTGTTGCATTAAGTTGTACTTGATAATCTCTATTATCCATCTCTGCGATCACTTGCCCTTTTGACACTCTATCTCCTACTTTTACCCTAATACTTGATATAGGTCCACTTACTCTAAAAGCAACATTAGCTTCTTCTGCAGCTTTTGTCTTTCCTGTGAAACTATGTGTACCTAACCTATCTGCATTAACAGCTTCTACTACATTTACGTAGACACTTTCGTCTGTTGCATCAACATTATTACTACAACTACTCAAGGTAATTACCGCAACAGAAAACAAATAAGTAAACGTTGAAACTTTCATACTTATATACAATTTATATATCTATACTTTTTGGTAAATATTTCTATTATCTCTTTAGACAACATATTATCCTTAATTCTTTGCAAAATTAGACATTCTTTTTTTATTCCATTTGTTTATTTTTTTCATTTTTTTGGTCCAAAAGTATGTTTTAATAAACGTTTAACTATTTTTATATTGCATTTGTTCTAAACATTTTGTTATTTTGCATTCAAATAATTGAATTCAAACAAATCAAAATACTTGAATTTATTCATGCAAAAAACATAATGAACAAATGACGTCATGAAAACAAACAGAATAAAATCCGTAAAATGGCAAAATATTTCTCATAAAAG
>JAILIJ010000067.1 GCA_024695315.1 Bacteroidaceae bacterium | reverse complement strand
ATCCCCCATAAAAAACCAAATTTTCGTTTTATGTATATTTAATAAGTATTTTGTGCTGATACTTTTTTACCATCGTTCTAAGAACTAAATATATTTTTATTTTGTGTCATGCTCTTCGTGTGCTAAGTAAGAATCCGGTTGTTATCTACTTATCGTAAAAAACAAAAAAAGCACGTCAGAAAGAACGTACTTTTCTACCCCACCTCCTTCGACAACGGTTCGTATTACCTTCGTAATTCCTTCGTATCAATTACTAATTTCTTTTTGAGATGAAGATCAAATTTTAGATATGAAAAATATCTCTTCATCTATGGAGGAAATCGGACGTCACGCGTTGTTGTCAGATGAATAACAAATATAATGTATTTATCAAAGAAATACAAGTTTTTGATCTTTGAGAATGAAAGATTTAAGAAAGTTTAACTCTTAAAGTGTAAGCGCATGATAAGATAGTATAAGCATTCTGTCTTATACCCTTTTTTTAGCTTTTTTATGTGCCAGTTTATGATAAGGATATCATAAAAACACTTGTTCAACGTCCATTAAATGTAAGGACCAATATAAAAGAAAAGGTCGCATAAGACATCAGCTATGAGTCATTATGCGACCTTTTTGTGGTATGTATTCAAGTGTAGAACTTTACTGTACAGTCAGTGTTCCGCCAGTACTTACGTTAGACTTAAATTTGTAGGCTTGTGTAGAACTGTCAGAAGAGTTTACTGTGATAGTTATAGTTCCAGCAGTTTGCTTAAACTGTGTGTCGGCTTTTAGACCATAGCAAACTGTGCTGTCGCTTGTGTAGGTGCTACCAGTTACTGTAATGTCTGCTGTAGTACCGTTAAACTCCATATAACCGCCGTTAAGCACTGTGTCGGTAGTCTTTGTAGTCTTCTTAGCACGAATACCTCTTGAGCCGTTTCCTGATACTGTTTCGGTAATTGTACCGCCATTAAAATATGTAGCATACGAAGCACGAATACCGTCAGAGATATTTCCTGTGACATTAACATTAATGTTTCCACCAGTCATATAAATACATGAATCAACCTTGAGACCTGTACCGTCTGCTTGTGAAACATTGAGTGTTAAAGAACCACCCTTAATGAATGCGCATCCGTAGTCATCACAATCGATGCAGTCAGAACCGACATTTGAAATGTTGATTGTACCTCCATTAATTTGGAAATAACTGTTGTCATCATTAACCTTTCCCTTTCCACAATGTATTCCATCGTTAACAGCTCCGAGGATGTTAACTGTTCCCGTAGACTTCTTGAATTGGAGGTATTCCTTTGCGCAGATAGCGTGTTTTGTATTACCAGTTACGTTGAGTGTTCCTGCACCTTCAAACTCTATGTGTCCTTCAGTGTATAGGGCACCCTTGCATGAGTTTGTTGATGCGTCAACAAGAGTATTTGTAGTTCCTTCTTTCAGTATTATGCCAATACGCTTACCACATTCGATGTCTATAGGAGCTTTTGTAGATGTGCTTGTCAGATCAAGACCTGCCAGTTCAAGTGTGAGTTTGTATTCCCCATTGATAGTAAGTGAGCCATTTGTGCTTGCTCCAGATACATAGTAGAGAATTTCATCACTTGTGTTGGTACTTGTGAGTGTAACGTTAGCTCCACTAACTGTTGATGTTACACCAGAAACGTATGAAGGAATATCTACAGTGGCACTTGAACCGTTGTATGTAATCGTTACCTTCTTAAACATAGGTTCTGCAAGTGTGATGGAATCAATGTCATTGATGTCATACTCCGTGGAACCGAGGTATATGCTGCTTTGGTCAGCCGAGAACGTAATGTTATCTGTTGTGTTGACTTTTACTGGTGTTGATTCAAAGCCGTCACACAGATAGATTGTCTGCTGAGCATTGGCACATGTGCATGCAATGATAGAACAAAGTGCTATTAATGCTTTCTTCATATTAATTCTTGGTTTATATGTTCTATTACTTTACAAGTACTTTCTTGCCGTCAACGATGTAGATGCCCTTAGGTAACTTGTTAGACTTAATGTCAACATTCAATTTGCGTCCTGTTAGGTCGTATACACCCTTTGCATTAGCAGAGATAGACTCTTCCTCCACCTCGCTGATGCCTACAGTTTCAGGAGTAGAGAAGAAAAGTCGTTTGATGTCAGAAATGGCTGTGCTGCTTGTTGTACCATCTTTATAGGTAAGTACCACGTTGCCATTTTCAAAAGTGAGTTTTTGCAGTTTAGACACTTCGCTAAGAACACTATTTGTTGTACCATTTGTAGAATCGTAGTAAAGTGAGTAATCTTCAGCAAAAGCAGATATGCTTAGCATAAGTGCTGCAGCAATAGATAGAATCTTTTTCATTGTAGTTAAAATTTAAATTTGTAACCAACTCCAATTATATGTCCGTTAGGCTCATCGTCATCATTTTCTGTTTGAAAACGATAGAACACGTCCAACTTGTGTTGTTTTGTTATTTTGATATCTGTACCAGCAGTAATTTTCCATTTACTTGCTGAATAGTTGAGGCCGCATCCATAGTCAAGAGATACGAATGGTGCAAGTGGGCAATGTCTGATGTCGTATTGTCCTGTGATTTTTGAACGTAGCACGAATTTGTCCTTAGCTCTTTTAGTCTTTTTATAAACATCTTGAGTCTTGTATTCCTCATCATCATCGTTATATTTGACTCTATATTTGATAGCATCAATAGAGTCAGTTTCGCAATAGTGATTATATTGTACAGTCTCTTTGAGGGAGAATGACCATCGTTTGTTTGGTTTGTAGTTACCAGAAAAACCTAAACTCGTGCGGTGGCGTGAACGCCAATAACTTGCTGTTGAGTTCCAGCCGTTAACACCTGTTGTCCAATTTCCGTCTTCGTCGAGAATGTCTCCGTATTTGTATACCAATTCTTTAAGCTTGAACTGTCGCATATATTCCCAGTCAGCATTCAGTTTGATATCAAAAGTTTTGGTGTTTAGAAGCTTATAGCTAAAACCTCCGCCAATAACCCATCGTTCAGTCTCTTTTGAATTGTCTTGAGTACGATAATTAAGATTAAGGCCGAAGTCAAGATTTGAAGTAAGTTTTTTCTCTGCACCAATGGAATAATCCATTCCGAAGTCATCATTATCACCTGCCCATGCAGTAATAGGTAAAAATGAGGCTTGCAGAAGAATTGCTGCGATGGTTAAAATCCTTTTATTCATTTTATTGATTTGTTATATCAGAGTTATTATTCGTAGTTTTTTGGCATCTTCTTAACAGAGTCATCATCTTCATCTGTGTTATAGTAAACTTTTAATAGTGCCATATCCTTTAGGAAATCGATTGATCCAACAGCTACAGATGTAATGTCAAGACCTGTGCGCTCTTTCAAGTCAGCTATTAGTTCTTCACGTTTCTCAGGTTTGATAAGGTCTATCTTGTCATATTTAATGTATTTTGTTGATAGGCTCTTAACAAGCATATTTGCTTCTGCCATCCATACACCGAATATGAATATTCCGTCAGTAAGAATAAGCTCTCCCATAGATGTCATCAAAGGACCAGCAAATTCTGGGTGCTTAGGGCTGATATCGGCTGCCCATGCAAGACCGTTGATAGCAGCGAGTGAGATGATAAGGAAGAGGTATGTCATCTCTCGGATAGGAACTGATTCTGTACGATAACGCATGATACAGAAAATGGCGAAGAGTCCCATTGCTATACCTGTCTTTATCTTGGCATCGCCCATAAGGTGAATAAGCATGAAGATACAGAATCCTACCAAAACATAGGTAAAGAAAAAGTCCTTGCGACGAGCTTTAGGAAAATAAAAGCAGCGCGCGATAACCATAGTGAATACTGTGTTAATGATAAGGCGCAGGATAAGGTCAAGGATACGACAAGTATCACTTGAAAGTACTGCTAAGAAATCGTTGATTGCATCCATAATTTGTTATTGTTAATTTTAATTTGTATTTCTTTTGATTAAATTGGTATTTGACATTGCCATGTGTTTCTTCTTGACGTAAATAAGTGAAATGAAAAAACGTAATCTAATAGTTTTCTTTAAGATAACGGTACGTATAGTTTGCTTTGGCGGATAATACGTATTTTGAGAAATCGTTCGTTAACACTTCGTTAATCCGTCGTGAATATCTATTTATAATGTTATGAATTTATATGGCAATTTTTATAAATTTGCGTCCGTTGATACGTTCGATATTTCTAAGTCTAATTTTAAAATTATTTCGCTTGAGTGATGGATCGGTAAGAGCCATTCCTATACAGCATTTGCTGAATCCCGAAACTGGAACATGAATGTCACGAAGTAGATTGATAATAGGTGAATAGACGTTGCCGTCTCTCTTCAGTTCTATAACTACCAGCTGGTCGGTGTCATGATCGAGTCCTGTTTCGAAATTTTTGAATTTGATATTGAAATCAATAGTCAAACGTTCTGTTTTGTCGTAATTGACAAGAGTGACACGTTCAAAATTGTTTTGAACAACAGCATTTAGGTCGTTAAGCCTAATATGTGTTTTTCTCTCTACGAGTTCGCTGGCACCTTCTGTCTCTCTAAAATTATCCAAAGAATCCACTTCAATACGTTTTTTCTTCGTACGTCCGTGGTTGTTTTTGTTTTTTACTTCTAAGAAAGTCAGATTAGAAGCCACATAGGTTCTAACCCTCACTTTGCATCTTGCTGCCCTCTTATTGTGGTGCATAAGATACATCTTGTGGTCTACTGTATCAAAATATGTGGTACAGTATGGAATGATTCTGTTTCCGAGAGTTTCCTGAACGTAGTATTTATCTTGTACCAAATGAAGCAATGCGATGAGTTGCTTTTTTGATGCTACGTATTTTGTGTCCAATCGGTTCATCAGACGTATTCCTGACATTTCATCTAATGTAATCATTTGCATAGATGAAAGTAGTGATGAAATTTCCTGATCTAATTCTGCCATTATCGGTTAGTTGAAGATTTTAAGATTCATTTGCAAAAGTAATATTTATTTTCACAAAATCTGTTATTCGCTACTAATTTCTTTGATATTTCAATCGTTTTATGGTTTAAAATGAAAAAAACTTTGGTAGTTAATAGTAAAAAACGTATATTTGCACTCGAAGAAGAGAGGGGACTGAAAAGTTTCCTCTCTTCGATTTGTATATGCATTTATAAAATTCTTTTTATTTTGTAAATCTTTAGTAAGAATTTATGATCGACAAAAACAAGGTGAAGGATTTGGCTCAGGAATGGCTCGAGGGAAAAGAATATTTCCTCGTAGATGCCAATGTTGATGACCAAAACAAGATTACTGTAGAAATTGACCACAAGGATGGTGTGTGGATTGAAGATTGCTGTGAACTCAGTAAGTTTATAGAGGATCATTTTGACCGTGAGGTTGAAGATTTCGAACTTGAAGTAGGTTCTGCCGGTATCGGACAGCCTTTCAAGGTTCTTCAGCAGTATATTAACAATATTGGTTATGACGTTGAACTCCTAACATCAGACGGTATCAAGATGGAAGGCTGTCTGAAAAATGCTGACGAGAACGGTTTTTCTGTTGTCGTTGTTGAAAAGCAGAAAGTGGAAGGAAAGAAACGCCCACAGCTAGTAGAAGTAGAAAAGAGCTTTACGTATGCTGATGTTAAATGGGTGAAGAGCATCATTGACTTCAAATAGTCGATTCTCTCCAATCACGAGAATGTTTTTTCGTCTTTTTCGAAACTACTGGACGGTTGGGGAATTTTTCGTTAGAAAGAAATAAAATATAATATAATGGCAAAGAAAAAAGAAGAACAGGTAAACTTGATAGATACCTTCAAGGACTTCAAGGAGACAAAAAATATTGACAAGACCACTCTTGTTAGTGTACTCGAGGATTCATTCCGTAGTGTTTTACAGAGAACGTTCGGTTCTGACGAGAACTTCGATGTTATTGTAAACCCAGATAAGGGAGACTTCGAAATCTATCGTAACCGTACTGTTGTAAATGATGGAGAGGTAAATAACGAAAACGCAGAAATTGCGCTTTCTGAGGCACAGAAGATTGATGAAGAATATGAGTTGGGCGAGGAAGTGAGTGAAAAGGTAAACTTCGCTGACTTTGGACGTCGTGCTATTCTTACTCTTCGTCAGACTATGGCAAGTAAGATTCTCGACCTTGAGCATGATAACCTTTACAATAAATATGTTGATAAGGTTGGTACTATTATTAGTGCTGAGGTTTATCAGGTGTGGAAAAGAGAGACTCTTCTTCTTGATGATGAAGGTAACGAATTGTTGCTCCCTAAGTCAGAGCAGATTCCTGGTGACTTCTTCCGTAAGGGTGAGGCTGCACGTGCTATTGTGCTTCGTGTTGACAACCTTAACAATAATCCAAAGATTATCCTCAGCCGTACAGCACCAGAGTTCCTACAGAGACTTTTGGAGAATGAGGTACCTGAAATTAATGATGGTCTCATCACTATACGTAGAATAGCTCGCATACCTGGTGAGCGTGCTAAGATTGCTGTTGAAAGCTACAATGAGCGTATAGATCCTGTAGGTGCTTGTGTCGGTGTGAAGGGTAGCCGTATTCACGGAATTGTACGTGAACTTCACAACGAGAATATCGACGTCATCAATTACACAAGCAACATGAAATTGTTCATACAGCGTGCTTTGAGTCCTGCTCGCGTATCTTCAATTGTTCTTGATGATGAAAACAAGAAGGCTGAGGTTTATCTCCAGCCAGACCAAGTTTCTCTTGCCATTGGTAAGAATGGACACAATATCAAGCTCGCAAGTATGCTTACTGAATATACTATTGATGTATTCCGTGAACTTGACGGCAATGAGCCTGCAGAAGAAGATATCTACCTCGATGAGTTCAAGGATGAAATCGAACCATGGGTTATCGATGCTATCAAGGGCATAGGCCTTGAAACAGCTAAGAGCGTACTCGATGCACCACGTGAGATGCTTGTAGAAAAGGCTGACCTCGAAGAGAATACTGTGGATGACGTCCTCAATATTCTTCGTGCTGAGTTTGAAGAATAATCTCTTATGAAAGATGAGGGATGAGAGTTAGGAGTTGAGAGACTTTACTCCTAACACTCAGGGTTCTATTAGATTGAGCTCAAAAAAGCAAAAGTCTCTTAACTCAAAACTCAAAATACTAATCGTAACAAGATGGCAGTAAGACTAAATAAAGCATTAAAAGAATTAAATGTAGGAATTAACACCGTGGCTGAATTTCTGCAAAAGAAGGGTATGGCATTGGAAGATGCCAGTCCTAACGCCAAGATCACGGATGAGCAGTACAATCTGCTTATGGGTGCTTTCGGAGACGATAAAAATAAGCATGCTGAGATTCAACAGACAATTCAGGCACGCAAAGTGAAGGAAAAACAAGAAGCTAAGGAGAGAAAGGAAAAAGCTCGTAAAGAGAAACTGGAGAAGCAAGAGGTGTTCCGCTTGAAGTCTGAACAGAAAACTCAAAAGTTTAAGGTCGTTGGTAATATTAACGACGTCAAGGCTGAGGAAACTCCTATGACAGAAACACAAAAGGTTGAGACTATGAAGGTAGAGGATACTCCTACTGCTACATCTACTGTTGAGGCTACTACATCAAAGGCTGAAACTCCAAAGGTGGAGAATACTAAGGCTGAGGCTCCAAAAGTTGAGGCTACTGTAGCTGAAACTCCAAAGGCTGAAACTTCAAAGGTTGAGGCTTCAAAAAACGAAGCTCCAAAGACTGAGGCTTCTGCAACTCCTGATACAACATCGCACAAGAAGGATTCTAATATTGAGAATCGTCTTGAAGCTGACGAAAATGGTGTATACCGTTTATCTGCTCCAGAAGCTGGGGTTCAGTTCAAGAAGGTTGGATTTATAGACCTTTCAAGTTTGAATTCAAAGACTCGTCCTGACCGTAAGACTAAGGCTGAGCGTAAGAAAGAACGCAATGAGAAAGCTGCAGCAAATGGACAGGCTGGTAATGGCGAAAAGAAAAAACGTAACCGCATACGTAATGAAAAGGTTGATGTAGATGCCGCTGCTAAACAGCAGAATCAGCAGGGCCAGGGCAAGAAGAATAAGAATGGCGGTAACAATAACCAAGGTAAAAACAACCGAAATGGTCAGGGCGATATTAATCAGCAGGGCCAGGGCAAGAAGAATAAGAATAGAAACAAGCAGCCACAGAAGCCTGTAGAACTTACTGAAGAGGAAGTAGCAAAGCAGGTAAAGGAGACGCTTGCACGTCTTACTTCTAAGCAGGAAAAGAAGGGTGTTAAGTACCGTAAGGAAAAACGTGAAGCCGTACGCGAACGTATGACTGAAGAGGCTCAGGCAGAAAATGCTGAGAGCAAGGTACTCAAACTTACTGAGTTCGTTACTGTAAGTGACCTCGCTACTATGATGGATGTGCCTGTTACTAAGGTTATCGGTACATGTATGGCTATCGGAATGATGGTAAGTATCAACCAGAGACTTGATGCTGAGACTATCAATATCGTAGCTGAGGAGTTTGGATTCACAACAAACTATGTTAGTGAGGAAGTTTCTAACGCCATAGAGGAAGAAGTTGATAAGGAGGAAGATCTTGAGTCACGCGCTCCTATCATCACAGTGATGGGACACGTTGACCACGGTAAGACTTCTTTGCTCGACTATGTTCGTAAGACAAATGTTATCGCTGGTGAGGCCGGAGGTATCACACAGCACATCGGTGCATACAATGTGAAGATGCAGTCTGGACGTCATATCACATTCCTCGATACTCCAGGTCACGAAGCTTTCACAGCCATGCGTGCTCGTGGTGCTCAGGTAACGGATATCGCTATCATCATTATTGCAGCCGATGATGCTATCATGCCTCAGACTAAGGAAGCTATTGCACACGCACAAGCTGCTAATGTGCCAATGGTATTCGCTATAAATAAGATTGATAAGCCAGGTGCTAATCCTGATAAGATAAAGGAGCAGCTTGCTGCTATGAACCTCCTTGTTGAGGATTGGGGTGGTAAGTACCAGTGCCAGGAGATAAGTGCTAAGAAGGGTATTGGTGTTGAGGAACTCATGGAGAAGGTTATCCTCGAGGCTGAAATGCTCGAACTCAAGGCTAATCCAAATCGTAAGGCTACAGGTTCAATCATCGAGTCTACTCTTGATAAGGGACGTGGATATGTGGCAACAGTACTTGTTAGCAATGGTACACTTCATCAGGGTGACATCGTACTTGCTGGTACAAACTATGGACGTATCAAGGCTATGTTCAACGAACGTGGTCAGCGTATTGAACAAGCATTGCCTGCAGAGCCAGCCGTAATCCTTGGACTCAATGGAGCTCCAACAGCTGGTGATACTTTCCATGTTATGGAGACAGAACAGGAAGCTCGTGAAATCTGTAACAAGCGTGAGCAACTCAAGCGTGAGCAGGGTCTTCGTACTCTCAAGCGTGTCGACCTCAATGAGCTCGGACGTCGTATTGCACTTGGTGACTTCAAGGAGCTTAACCTTGTTGTTAAGGGCGACGTTGACGGTTCAATCGAGGCATTATCTGACTCACTTATCAAACTCTCAACAGAGAAGATTCAGGTCAATGTTATTCACAAGGCTGTAGGTGCTATTTCTGAGAGTGATGTTACACTTGCTTCTGCATCAGATGCAATCATCATCGGTTTCCAGGTTCGCCCTTCAGCAGCTGCACGTAAACTTGCTGAGCAGGAAGGTGTGGATATCCGACTCTATTCAATCATCTACGACTGTATTGAGCAGATTAAGGATGCTATGGAGGGTATGCTTGCACCAACTGTTAAGGAAGAGAATACTGGACAGGCAGAGGTTCGTCAGGTTTATAAGATCACTAAGGTCGGAACAGTTGCTGGAGCCTTCGTTACAGACGGTAAGATTCACCGTTCAGACAAGATACGTGTCATCCGTGACGGTATCGTTGTTCACACAGGTGAAATCCTCGCCCTCAAGCGTTTCAAGGATGATGTTAAGGAAGTTAGCCGTGACTTCGATTGCGGTATCTCTATCGTCAACTATAACGATATACGCGAAGGCGATATCCTTGAGACATTCACAGAGGTTGAGGTTAAGACAAAGTTGTAATGAGTAATAGTTTTCGAACTACAAACATTACTTTCTGAGTCTTTTGAAATTCTACATAAAGCCTATGTAGCTTTTATTAGAAATCAATATGGATACATTAATATTAATAGTACTACTGATAGGAGCTCTTGTGGGCTTCTATCAGGGTGCTTTTAAGATGGTGGCTAATTTTGTTGGCGTAGCTCTCGGTCTTATAGTCGCCTGTTTGCTTTATCAGCAGTTTGGCGATTACCTTGCAGACAAGAGTGGAGCATCAACAAGTGTTGGTCATGTGTTTGCCTTTGTTATCATAGTAATTCTTGTACCGATAGTATTGGGATGGATTGTCTCATTGATGACTAAGGCTTTCTCCGCTATGAATATCGGCTTCATAAATCGTTTATGCGGTGCCATAGTGGGTGTTTTTTGTTATTCTATGTTACTTAGCGTAGCATTTAACTTCTTGGACTTTCTGGAAAGTTCAGCAGGTTATTCACCTGAAAAACTTGAAGAACGTCCTAATACTTATTATATAGTCAAGCACGTTGCTCAGCCAATCGTACCTGATGTATTAATAGTAACAGACTCTGTCGAGGAAGCTAATGGTGAAAAGCCAATGAGGGGACTTAAAACATCTGTTAACAAAGTCGTGGACGATACTGTCGATAGAATCATGGGAGACTAAAAGTCTTTTATAATATGTCAGAACAGAATGAATTTGTACGTAGTGTAGCAGAAAAGAAGTATGAATTCGGCTTCACTACTGACGTACAGACCGAAATTATAGAAAAGGGTCTTAATGAGGATGTCATTCGTACCATTTCTGCCAAAAAAGGTGAGCCAGAGTGGTTACTCGAGTTTCGTCTCGAAGCCTATCGCTATTGGTTGACTCAGAAGCAGCCTACGTGGGGACACCTCAAACTGCCTGAGATAGACTATCAGGCAATATCATACTATGCTGACCCGACAGCTAAGTCTGCTGACGGGGAAAAGAAAGAACTTGATCCTGAATTGGTCAAGACTTTCGATAAGTTGGGAATACCTCTCGAAGAAAGATTGGCTTTGAGTGGTATGGCTGTAGATGCTGTCATGGACTCAGTATCTGTCAAGACAACTTTCAAGGAGAAACTGGCAGAGAAGAATATTATCTTCTGTTCTATAAGCGAAGCTGTCAGAGAATATCCTGATTTGGTAAAGCAATACCTCGGTAGTGTGGTACCTTATCGTGATAACTATTTTGCTGCATTGAATTCTGCTGTTTTCAGCGATGGATCGTTTGTTTATATTCCAAAGGAAACTCGATGTCCAATGGAACTTTCAACGTATTTCCGCATCAATGCCATCAATACAGGACAGTTTGAACGCACACTCATAGTATGTGAGGAAGGGTCTTACGTTAGTTATCTTGAGGGATGTACTGCACCTATGCGTGACGAGAATCAGCTTCATGCCGCTATCGTAGAGATTGTAGTTATGGACAATGCGGAAGTAAAGTATTCTACTGTCCAGAACTGGTATCCTGGTGATGAGAATGGTAACGGAGGAGTACTCAATCTCGTAACTAAGCGAGGACACCTTCGTGGAGTTAATTCTAAACTCTCTTGGACACAGGTTGAGACGGGTTCAGCCATAACATGGAAGTACCCATCATGTATTCTTAGTGGTGACAATTCGCAAGCGGAATTCTATTCTGTCGCTGTTACGAATAATCATCAGGTAGCGGATACTGGTACCAAGATGATTCATATAGGTAAGAATACTCGAAGCACAATTATATCAAAAGGTATTAGTGCTGGAAAAAGTGAGAATTCATATCGAGGACTTGTGAAGGTTGGATCTAAGGCAGATGGAGCACGTAACTATTCAAGCTGTGACTCTCTCTTGCTTGGTTCAGAATGTGGCGCTCACACATTCCCTTATATGGATATCCATAATAATACAGCTACTGTAGAGCATGAGGCGACGACATCAAAGATAAATGAGGACCAGCTCTTGTATTGTAATCAGCGTGGAATTTCCACTGAAGAAGCTGTAGGACTCATAGTCAATGGCTATGCTAAGGAAGTCATCAACAAACTTCCTATGGAGTTTGCCGTAGAAGCTCAGAAACTGTTAAGCGTAAGCTTGGAGGGTACAGTAGGATAGCCCCCTAATCCCCGTAGGGGGCAGCCATCCTTATTAATGGGTGATTGCAATTCGGGGACATATTAAGCCATTTCCCCCAAACCGAATGGCCACCCCTTTCTTTGGGGTCGGGGTATATTATGTTAGAGATTAAGAATTTGCATGCCACTGTTAATGGCAAAGAGATATTGAAAGGCATTGACCTCACTATTAACGATGGTGAGATACATGCCATTATGGGTACTAATGGTGCCGGTAAGTCTACGCTTTCCAATGTTATCGTTGGCAATCCTGTCTATGAGGTTACTGATGGTTCTATAACTTTTAATGGAAAGAACCTACTTGAGATGAAGACGGAGGAACGTGCTCATGCTGGAATTTTCATGTCTTTCCAGACACCTATAGAGATTCCGGGAGTTAGCATGACTAATTTCATGCGCGCTGCTGTAAATGCTCGTCGTGAGGCTTTGGGACTTGAACCACTCAAGTCAACAGAGTTCTTGAAGATTATGCGTGAGAAGCGTAAACTCGTTGAGATTGACCAGAAGCTAATGAACCGTTCTGTAAACGAAGGATTCTCAGGTGGTGAGAAGAAGCGTAATGAAATATTCCAGATGGCTATGCTGGAGCCTTCTTTCTGTATACTCGATGAGACAGACTCAGGTCTTGATGTCGACGCGCTTCGTATAGTTGCCGAAGGATTTAACAAACTTCGTAAGCCAGACACAAGTGCTATGGTAATCACTCATTACCAGCGCCTGCTCGACTATATCAAGCCAGATGTTGTACATGTGCTTATAGGAGGAAAGATCGTCAAGACTGGTGGTCCTGACTTAGCACTGAAAATCGAAAACGAAGGCTTCGACTGGATTAAGGCCGAGATTGGAGAGTAAGTTTTGAACATGTTTGCAGTTGTTGATGGCGTTGAAGATATATCAATATAACCCACCGTACTCTTGTAAACATATAAAATCAAAAACTTAAGAAATGAAAAGTGAACAGCAATATATAGAACTCTATAAGGAGGTAAGCACCCTTATCAAACAGAAGAGTTGCAAAGTCATGAACGATGTGCGTGACGAAGCATTCGCTATGTTTGAGAAGGTTGGCTTTCCATCAAGAAAAGTGGAGCGATACAAGTACACTGATGTTGATGCTAATTTTGCACCTAACTATGGCGTATCCTTCTCTCCTCTTACTCTTACTCCATCACCTTATATCTTTAAGATGTCGGAGGCTCCTGTAGATATTAATGAATATTATGCCAAGGTAGCAGACCTATCTGATGGCATAACAGCCCTTAATACAACTTTGGCGCATGACGGTATATTTATCCATGTACCAAAGAATACACGTGTTGAGGATCCTATACAGATTGATAACTGGCTACGTGGAAATGTTGCTACGATGATGAATCGACGCATACTCGTTGTTCTTGAGCAGGGCGCTGAGGCTACAATAATCATTAATGACCATGCTGAGGAAAAGCAGCGTTTCTTGTCTACCCAAGTCATTGAGATTGTGGCTAAGGATAATAGCCGTCTCGATATGTATGAAATAGAGGAGACAACCAACCTTTGCAGTCGTTTTTCAAACGTATATATAAAGGAAGGACGTGATTGTTCCGTCAAGCATAATTCGATAACTCTCTTTAATGGACAGACGCGTAACTTATGCGATGTATATATGCAGGGAGAAAATTCAGAGGTGACACTCAATGGATGTGCTATAGGCGACGGAAATCAGCGTATAGACAACAATACACTTATTGATCATAAGGTCCCAAATTGCGTGTCTAACGAATTGTATAAATATGTGCTTGACGGAAAGTCAGTAGGTGCATTTGCTGGTAAGATTCTTGTTGAGAAAGATGCACAGAAGACCTCAAGTCAAGAGACAAATGCCAATCTTTGTGCTTCTACTGATGCTCACATGTACACTCAGCCTATGTTGGAGATTTATGCTGACGATGTGAAGTGTGCACATGGATCAACAGTGGGTGTTATGGATGAGGCGGCTCTGTTCTATATGCGACAGAGAGGAGTGCGTGAAGATGAAGCTCGTATGCTTCTCAAGAACGCATTCATGGGACAGGTTATCGACCAGATACGTCTTCAGCCACTCCGTGACCGACTATTCGTGAAGATTGAGAAACGTTTCCGTGGCGAACTCGACAAGTGCGAGGATTGCCGACTCTGTAAATAGTATTAGTCTTTACTTCGATAAAGATTAAGTTTTGATACGTAGTTATTATGTATGATATAGAAAAGGTTCGTGAGGATTTTCCAATTCTTGCAAGACAGATATATAATCGTCCATTAGTCTATCTCGACAATGGAGCAACAACCCAGAAACCACGTTGTGTGGTTGAGGCTATGGTTGACGAATACTATAATGTCAATGCAAATGTGCATCGAGGAGTTCATTTCCTTTCTCAGCAGGCTACCGACCTTCATGAGGCAAGTCGTGAGACAGTACGTGCATTTCTCAATGCCAAATCAACGAGTGAGATTCTCTTCACTCGAGGCACAACAGAGAGCATCAACCTTCTTGCATTCTCTTTTGGAGAGACTTTTGTACATGAAGGTGATGAGATTCTTGTCAGCACTATGGAGCATCACTCTAATATTGTGCCTTGGCAGATGCTTTGTGAACGTAAAGGAGCTAAGTTACGTGTCATACCTATGGATGATGCCGGTGTGCTTGATATGGAAGCATACAAGTCTCTCATCAATGAAAAGACACGTATTGTTTGCTGCGCTCATGTCAGCAATGTGCTTGGTACAGTTAATCCTGTGAAGGAAATAGTCAAGATCGCTCATGACCACGATGTGCCAGTGCTTATTGACGGTGCTCAGAGCACACCTCATTTCAAGGTTGACATGCAAGACATCGACTGCGATTTCTTTGCTTTCTCTGGACATAAGATTTATGCTCCAACAGGTATTGGAGTACTTTATGGAAAAGAGCAATGGCTTGAAAAACTCCCTCCATATCAAGGAGGAGGTGAGATGATTAAGAATGTATCTTTCGAAAAGACAACATATAATGAACTGCCATATAAGTTCGAGGCTGGTACACCTGATTATGTCGCTTCTCATGCTTTAGCACAGGCGCTCGACTACGTTTCTGCTCTTGGCATGGATAATATTTATGCACATGAACAGGAACTCACACGTTATGCTATGGAGCAGATGGGACAGATAGAAGGTATGCGTTTCTTTGGAACAGCTGACCATAAGGATGCGGTAATCAGTTTCCTTGTTGGCAACATACACCATCTTGACATGGGAACACTTCTCGATCGTCTTGGCATTGCTGTTAGAACGGGTCATCATTGCGCAGAACCACTCATGCGACGACTGGGCATAGAGGGAACGGTACGTGCAAGCTTTGCTCTCTATAACACTAAAGCCGAAGTCGATGCTCTTGTAGCTGGCATTCAGAGAGTGGCAAAGATGTTTTAGAAGTGTTACACATAGAATAGGGATGATGAATAGTCTTACTAACTGACATTTAAGAATGTCGGGAAAAAGCATTCATCTATGCTTCATTTTTGAAAACATCTTCTTATACATATAGAATAAAACAAAAACAAATAATAAAAATGGCTCAGAAACCAAGTATTCCAAAAGGTACGCGCGACTTTTCTCCTGTAGAGATGGCTAAGCGTAATTACATATTCAATACTATTAAGGACGTATATGCTCTCTATGGCTTTCAGCAGATTGAGACTCCAGCAATGGAGAATCTATCTACGCTTATGGGTAAGTATGGTGAAGAGGGTGACAAACTCCTTTTCAAGATTCTCAATTCTGGTGACTTCCTCCATGGAATGACAGCTGATGAAGTGGCTAACACCAGTACTCTAAAGCTTGCAAGCAAATTCTGTGAGAAAGGTCTTCGCTATGACCTTACTGTTCCTTTTGCACGTTATGTAGTGCAGCACCGCGAGGAACTTGCCCTTCCTTTTAAGCGCTATCAGATTCAACCTGTATGGCGTGCAGACCGCCCACAGAAAGGTCGTTATCGTGAGTTCTACCAGTGTGACGCCGATGTCGTAGGTTCAGAGTCACTTCTCAACGAGGTCGAGCTCATGCAGATTGTTGATACTGTATTCACACGTTTTGGAGTTCGTGTTTGCATCAAAATCAACAACCGTAAGATTCTTACAGGTATAGCTGAGATGATAGGTCAAGCAGATAAGATTGTAGATATTACAGTTGCTATCGACAAGCTAGACAAGATTGGACTTGATGCAGTAAATGAGGAACTTGCTAACGACGGTATTCCTGCTGATGCTATTGAGAAGTTACAGCCTATAATCAAACTTTCTGGCTCTAATGCAGAGAAACTCCAAACAATGAAAGAGGTTCTCAAGGATAGTGAGATTGGTATTAAGGGTGTTGAAGAGTGCGAATATATCCTATCAAAACTTAATGGATTAAATAATGAGATAGAACTTGATCTAACTCTTGCTCGTGGTCTCAATTATTATACTGGTGCCATTTTTGAAGTTAAAGCACTTGACGTTCAAATCGGTTCTATTACAGGTGGTGGTCGTTATGACAACCTCACAGGAATCTTTGGTATGCCAGGACTTAGTGGTGTTGGTATCTCTTTTGGTGCTGACCGAATCTTTGACGTATTAAATCAGCTCGACCTCTATCCAAAGGAGGCTGTCAATGCTACTCAACTTCTATTCGTGAACTTTGGTGAGGCAGAGACCGATTTCTGTCTTCCTATCCTTGCTAAGGTACGTGCAGCAGGCATTCGTGCTGAAATCTTCCCAGATTTAGCTAAGATGAAAAAGCAGATGTCATACGCTAATGCAAAGCAGATACCTTTCGTTGCTATTGTTGGCGAGAGTGAAATGGCTGAGTGTAAGGTAAACCTTAAGAATATGACTACTGGTGAGCAGCAGATGGTAACACCAGAAGAGCTTATTGACATAATTGTAAAAGGATAATTCCAATAAATAAGAAAGAGTCATCCGCTAACTTTTTGTTAGCGGATGACTTTTTTTATTAAAAGGACTATACATTTTTTATTATTGCTGTCCGCCATATTGCCTACGATTAACAACTGGACCACGATAGTTAAATGGGCATTTAACGTCCATTTAATGCCCATTTAATGAGCATTAAATAAATTGAAAAACTGTGTTTGTACAAAAAAATCACAAAGTCCTGTTTATTCTTTTATATTATGTCCGCTAATACTTTGTCTCTTAGTGCACATTCATGCGCAATATTTTATTCATCGAAGCAGAAAAATTCCTTTATTCCTACAGGGCAATTCTATGCTTATTGCAAAACAATTCTTGAAATCATTCAATGGTACGGTCGTATCATTGAATGGTATGACTGTACCATTGAGTGGTACGACCGTACCATTGAATGATTCGGAAAATTCTCCCTGAATAATAAAACTTTTCTTGCAGAACTTTACAAAAAAAATTGCGCTCGAATGAAAGAATTATCCTGCATTAAATGCCTCATTACAACTTACGACTAAAAATGCTAACAGATTCTGTTTGCCAAATCACCGTTTGAGCAGTGTTTGAGCACCGCTCAAACACTGCTCAAACATTATTATTGT
>JAILIJ010000096.1 GCA_024695315.1 Bacteroidaceae bacterium | reverse complement strand
CACACGACGTGACGTAGTTGACAGCATCAATCAAAGCAACCTAAATGCCATAGATGGCGAACCGATGCACTTCAAGGGAGTCATTAATGGCGAGTTCCCCGAGTCTTCCCTACCTACACAATTGGATCTTGAACTGAAGGTTGGAGCACAAGTCATCTTCATAAAAAACGATCAGGACAAACGCTGGGTAAATGGAACTATCGGTACCATAATAGGTATCGACATGAAGAAAGGCGACCACCTGTATATCCTGACTGATGAAGGTAAAGAATTTTACGTAGAACGCGCCATGTGGGCAAATGTCAAATACACTTTCAATGAGAAAGAAAAGAAAATCGATGAGGAAGAATTAGGAACATACACTCAGTTTCCTGTCCGACTGGCATGGGCCATAACAATACATAAAAGCCAAGGTCTGACATTCTCACGTGCTGCAATAGACTTTACAGGAGGAGTCTTTGCTGGAGGAATGGCATATGTAGCTCTAAGCCGCTGCCGTACTCTTGATGGTCTACAACTCAAAAAGCCAATCACACAGTCCGACATCTTTGTCAATCCAAATATAGTCCAGTTCTCCAAACAGTTCAACAATCAGCAGGCTGTCGACCTTGCTCTTAAACGTGCAGGAGCTGACATAGAATATAGCGACGCTGCAGAGGCTTTCGACAAGGGCGACTTCGACTCATGTCTCAAACATTTCTTCAAAGCCATACACGCGAGATACGACATAGAGAAACCTTGGGCATGGCGATACATACGACGTAAACTGGGCACTATAAATCTGCTAAAGTCTGAGATTGCTCATCTCAACAGCCTATTAGAAGAGAAGAAAAACGAACTAAATGAAAAGCAGCAAATCTTAAATGATTATGCTAAAGAATATCACAGTTTAGGCAATGATTGCCTCGAAATGGACGACCCTAATGCTGCCATAGCTAATTTCAAAAAGGCAATAAAGATGAACCCGCGCTATGTTGAGGCCTACATTAGCATGGCACGCACACTACTGGATACAGGTAAATTCCACGATGCCTTATCATCAATAAACATGGCACTAGAAATTGTACCAACCCACTTTAAGGCTCTATATTCAAGAGGTAAGATCTTTTTTGCCATGCATGAATATGAGCAGGCTTGCAACGACCTTGACCGCTGCACGTCTATGAAAAGTGACAATATCTCAGCTCATCAACTTCTCGGCGACGTATTTTCTGCAATGGGAAAAGAGGAAGAAGCAGCAATTCAGTGGGCAATAGCGGAACAACTCAAAAAAAACAAGCACAAAAAGCAATAAAGTAGTTAAAAGATTTGTCTTTCTTACAAATAAGGCGTACCTTTGCACACGTATTCAGAATACAACATATATAGACTGGCTCGTTAGCTCAACTGAATAGAGCATTTGACTACGGATCAAAAGGTTATAGGTTTGAATCCTATACGAGTCACAAGAAAGAAAGAGAGAATATCAAAAGTTCTAATAAAGACAAATGATATTCTCTCTTTCATTTTTTTATAGTATTGTTCTCTGTCCGCTAAAAACTTTTGTTTATTCTTTTATATTATGTCAGCTAAAACTTTGACTTTTTAGCACACATTCATACAGAACATTTTATTCATCAATGCAGAAAAATTTCTTCATTCCTACAGGGCAATTCTATGCCTATTGCGAAATAATTCTTAAAATCATTCAATGGTACGGTTGTACCATTGAATGATATGACTGTACCATTGAGTGATACGACCGTACCATTGAATGATTTTTGAAATTTCTCCTAAATAATAGAACAAATCCTGCAGAACTTTACAAGAAATTTTGCGCTTGAATGAAAGAATTATCCAGCATTAAATGCCTCATCACAGCTTACAACCATAAATGCAAACAGATCTTGTTTGCTAAATCACCGTTTGAACACTGCTCAAACACTGCTCAAACACTAATCTGTTGCTATTACGAAATAAGAAAAACTTTGAACGTCCGTCAACAAGTTGAAGAACGACCAATTATATATCCACAATGCAAATAAACAGGTGATGTGGACTTATTTTTTGAAAAATAAGCCCTTCCTATTAAAGTTCAAAATGATGTGCAAAAACGAAATGCACAAATTTTGTTTTTGTGACCTAAATATTGTACTCTGTAAAATACTTGTTTAATGTCTGTTTAACGATCGTTAAACAGGCATTAAATTATCATTTCTTATAGAACCACATATTCACAAACTGGCTAACTTCATGTGTGTACTCCTTTGGATAATCGTGGTACATTCGAGCGTGCATTACTCCACGTTTTGTCCAAATAGATTTGTCCTTAGCCTTAGCTGAATACAAACGATAAACCATCTCGGTTGGTACATACGTATCACTCATACCATGAATGAAAAGCATAGGTTTGGTACATTTCTTAACCTGATTTATGGCTGATGCTTCCTTAAAATCCCAACCGTATTTCCACTTACATATATGGCTTGCAATATTGATAAATGGGAATGCCGGAATATGATAATCATGCTTTGCTACGTATGAAAATTCGTCCCACACATCTGTATATCCACAGTCCTCCACATAACATTTCACATATTCGGGCTGATTCGCTTCTCCCGACACCATCATTGTGGTCGCAGCTCCCATAGAAATGCCATGAACAACCATTTTTGTTGCTCCACCAAAACGTTTGTTTGCCACTTCCATCCATTGCATAACATCCAAACGATCAAGCCATCCCATTTGCTCGTGGGTGCCCTCACTATCGCCATGTGCTCGCAAATCAGGCAACAAGACATTGAATTTCATATCGTGGTTGTACATATATGCTATGTGGAACATATCTACGGCACAACATCTATGTCCATGAACGATTACAGCGGTATTTACCGTCTGCTTTGGTGCTTGAATGAAATAAGCATGGAGCTTTGTGCTGTCAGGCGCATATATCACCGTATCTCTCAATGCTTTATGTCTGTTCAAGCTGTCCACCCAACGATGAAGAAATGGGTATTCGCTATACATGTAATTATATTTCTCCTCCATATTAGCCTCTACAGGACTAAGGCCGGCATAGATAACATAATAACTTACTGCGCCAACAACGATTATAAGGGCAAAAAGAACGATTAACGCCACATTCAGCATTATGTGAGATATTTTTTTACCAAAATGTCCAAATGCAGAATGTGGTGTTTTACTATTACTCCTACCCTTCTTGCGGGAAGAGGTAGATTTACGCTTTGTCGTATTCTTAGTTTTTGATATAGCCATCTATTATTTTTCGTTCCAAAACTCCCAACTTGCCACCGCCTGGAGTATGAGCATCTCAAGTCCATTCTTCACGACAGCGCCATTCTGTGCACCAAGTCGCATGAACTTTGTCTCCTCTGGATTATACACGAGATCAAATAAAAGGTTGTCGCCATTCATTGCCTCGTAAGGCAATTGTGGGCATTCATCAACATGCGGAAACATGCCACATGGACTGCAATTTATGATGACTTGATAATCATGAATCAAGTCTGCTGTGACATCATCATAGGTTATCATTCCAGGCTTTGCAGTTCTAGACACATAAAGCGTTTCGATGCCTAGTTTCTGTTCTAGTCCATATTTTACAGCCTTAGAAGCACCTCCTGTTCCTAAAATCAAAGCCTTCTTATGGTTCGATTTCAATAGCGGTTTAAGAGAATTGACAAATCCTATCACATCGCTATTATATCCTTTTAGGAAACGCTTTCCGTCCTTTTCCCCAACACGTACAACATTAACAGCGCCTATAGCTCTTGCCTCTTCTGTGATATCGTTGAGATAAGGCATGATCTGCTGTTTATAAGGAATGGTAACATTATGTCCCTTGAGTTCTGGATTAGAATCAAGTACATCTAAATAGCTATCAATGCTCGGTATTTCAAAATTAAGATACTCAGCATCAATAGCCTCCTTATTAAATTTGTCAGTAAAAAATTTCCTGCTGAACGAATGTCCAAGAGGATAGCCAAAAAGTCCGTATTTATCCATCTTTATTTTTCTGCGGTGTAAAGGATGCACATACCAAAGAGCAACCTCTTGTATTTGGTATTCTTGAAACCTGCCTTACTGATTATATTTTGCATTTTCTTTGCCTGCGGAACAGCACTCATTGTGTCTGGTAGATAAGTGTATGCTTTAGTGTCTTTTGAAATAAATCTTCCGACAAGTGGCATGACTATATGTGAATACACGTAGAAAAGCTGCTTCATTGGGAAACTCACAGGTGTACATAAGTCAACGACTGACAAGTGTCCTCCGTCAGCAAGCACACGGTGCATTTCCTTGAGACACACATCAAGATTTTCAAAGTTACGCAAAGCAAAAGCGCTGATAACAGCGTCAAACGTGTCATTCTGAAAACTCATGTTTGCACAGTCCTCCTTTTGAAACTGAATGCAATCCTGCAACCCGTGTTCTTTGACTTTCTCACGTCCCACATTCATCATACCTTCAGAGATATCTACCCCTACGACCTTTGATGGGTGCAATTTCTCATAGGCAAGAATTGCAAAATCGCCTGTACCTGTTGCAATATCCAAGACACTATCTGTAGTTTTTCTATTTTTTTGCAAAAAAGCAATAGCCTTTTTTCTCCAAATCTTGTCAATACCAAATGACAACGTATGATTCAACACGTCATAAGAATGAGCTATATTATCAAACATAGACTCTACTTGCTGACTCTTTGTTCCTCCATCTCCGTATGGCTTAATCTCTTCTTGCTTATACATCTAATGTCACAATATTTTCACAACAAATACAGGCGATAATCTTATGCTTTCTTACATGTCTTGAGATAATCAAGCACGTTCTTTTCTATACGTGCAGCAAGATCATCACATGAATCTTCCTTAACGAACTTCTCACCGATGATGTGCTCATAAAGCTCGATATAACGTTCAGACACGCTCTCAGCGTATTCATCAGTAATCTCAGGCATAACCTGACCAGGCTGATTCATGAAATTATGTTCGATGAGCCACTGGCGAACAAATTCCTTAGATAGTTGCTTCTGTGGTTCACCATTCTTGAACTTTTCCTCATATCCTTCAGAATAGAAATAACGAGAAGAGTCTGGAGTGTGTACCTCGTCAATGAGATAAACTTTTCCGTCGCGCTTTCCAAATTCATACTTAGTGTCAACGAGTATGAGTCCTTGCTCAGCAGCAATACGTGTACCAAGTTCGAAAAGTGCATAAGTGTACTTCTCCATCTGCTCATAATCCTCTTTGCTAACAAGACCTTGCGCGATAATTTCCTCCTTAGAGATATTCTCGTCGTGTCCTTCATCAGCCTTTGTTGTAGGAGTGATGATAGGAGTTGGGAATTTCTCATTCTCCTTCATACCTTCTGGAAGAGTAATACCACAAAGTGTGCGATTTCCAGCCTTGTACTCACGCCATGCTGAACCAGTAAGGTATCCACGAATAATCATCTCGACACGGAATCCCTCACATTTGAGTCCCACTGTGACCATTGGATCTGGTGTTGCAAGTTTCCAGTTAGGAACGATGCTTGAAGACGCATCAAGGAACTTGGCTGCAATCTGGTTTAACACCTGTCCCTTGAAAGGTATTCCCTTAGGGAGCACAACGTCAAATGCGCTGATACGATCTGTGGCAACCATGACCATAATGTCATCATTGATGTTGTAAACATCTCTTACCTTACCATGATACACTTCCTTCTGACCAGGGAAGTTGAAGTCTGTTCTTGTTAAAGCTTTCATTTGTTATTCTGATTTTTATGATGTTATTTTTTACATCTCTTTACCTGTTAATTTTCATTCGAAACTGCAGGCTGTGTCTGCTCGGAATGTCGATGAATGACAAGTTCCGTATTTGCCTCTATGGAGTCTTCATTCAAAGAGTCCGGAACATGAACATAGCCTGGGCCAATATAGGTATTACGTTTAATATCTTCCTTGGCTTCTGGATACATTCCACCATATTTTTGAAATTTAGGATCCTTCAACACTTTACTAATGAAATAACCAAAGATTGGTAATGAAGTACGCGATCCCTGTCCCAATTCACCGGTACGGAAATGAATACAACGGTATTCTCCTCCTACCCAAGCACCACCTACCAAATTTGGTGTACATCCCACGAACCAGGCATCGGAATGGTTACTTGAAGTTCCTGTTTTGCCTCCGAAATCATTGCCTTTCAATACTGGATGAATATACTGCCAAAGAGCGGCCGTTGTTCCCCAACGATCATGAAGACCTTCCCAGAAAAGTCTCTGCATATAGAAGGCTGTCTTGTACTTCATTGCTCTTTCTGCCTTTGCAACCTCTTCTTCATAATCATATATGACTTCTCCTTCACGGTCCACAATTTTAGTAACAAGTATAGGATCGCGGTGCATACCGTCATTCATGACTGAAGCATAGGCATCGACCAACTCCAAAAGATTGACGTCTGAAGAGCCAAGCGCAAGAGCTGGTGTTGGATCAAGTGGACTATGTATTCCCATCTTATGAGCTATGTTCACAACATTTTCGATACCTGTTTCCTGACCAAGTTTTACAGCTATGGTATTAACAGACTGTGCAAATGCTGACTTCAACGGCATATTGCCATTTGTGCAGTACCCATTAGCATTATGAGGAGTCCATGTAACAAGTTTAGTAGTATCCCTACTGTCAGGAACACGCAAACTTATGTAGCTATCAAGACGCCTAGACATAGGAGTTATGGAGTCGTTGTTCTCGAATGCAGAAGCGTATACAAAAAGTTTGAATGTAGAACCAGGCTGGCGCATAGCCGTAACCTTGTCGTACTTCCATGAATTGAAATCGACATCGCCAACCCATGCTTTCACAAAGCTTGTCTGCGGTTCCATAGCCACGAATCCACAATGAAGGAATCTCACCATGTATCGAATACTATCCATAGTACTCATCTCCTTTTCTATTGTTCCGTTAACCCCATCTTTTCCATAAGCAAAAACTTTTACCTTATGTGGGAGGTTCATATAATAATCAATAGAATCAGAGTTGCCATCGTACTTTTTATTAAGCAACTGATAATAGCTCGTTCTTCTTGCTATACCTTCAATGAAGTCCGGAATCTCTTGGTGACGTTCATCACGCCAAGGGTTCATGCCAAGCCAATGATTGTCGAACTTCTTTTGAAGCGATTTCATCTGCTTATTTACTGCCCATTCTGCGTAGGCCTGCATACGAGTGTCTATTGTTGTGTAGATTTTCAATCCGTCACCATACAGGTCTACCTCATTTGCCTTGCACCAATCACGCAAATATTCCCTTACGGCCTGACGGAAATACTGACTTTTTCCATCATAAGCTTTTTCTACCTTAAAGTGAGATATGTTTATAGGAATCTTAACTAAAGAATCGTGCTCTCGCTTCGTCATACGTCCTTCCGTAAACATGCCATTATGCGACAACATGTTATCAAGCACAACATTGCGACGTGCAAAACTATTTTTCGGATTAATCTTAGGGTTATACGTAGTAGTTGCTTTCAACAATCCAACAAGCGTAGCAGCCTGTTCTGCTGTTAGATTCTTTGGTTCTGTGTCAAAGTATGTCCTTGCAGCTGTACGTATGCCATAGGAATTGCTTCCAAAGTCTACAGTATTAAGATATAGAGTAAGAATATCCTTCTTACTATATAGATTTTCAATCTTGATAGCAGTAATCCATTCTTTAGATTTCATTATCAAGATTCTCAGTACAGGTATCTTTCCAAGAATACCCGTTGAATATTGTGATCGAATCTTAAAAAGATTCTTGACGAGCTGCTGAGTTATAGTACTTGCCCCTCGTGCATTTCCCTGACTAATATCCTTAGCAGCAGAAAAGAGTCCCTGATAATCTATGCCATGATGGACATAAAATCGTTCGTCTTCTGTTGATATAAGAGCATTGATGACATAAGGTGATATTTCCTCAAAAGCAACAGGAGAACGATTCTCGCTAAAGAATTTTCCTATTAGCACACTATCGCTGGAATAAATCATAGAGGCCTCACTATTAACCGGGTTCTCTATACAATCCATTGTTGGAGACAATCCAAAAAGCCCCATGAAGTTCATGTCCACAGCTCCCAAATAAAGGAAGAATAAGACTATGAGCGTAGCAATCGGAGTTATAATGCGCTGATACCATACCCCCTTGAATTGGGCCATATACCAGAGCCAGCAATACTTTACAGTACTCCAAATTTTAAGAACATACTCCTTCATAAAACTTAATCTTTCATAAATCTTGTATAATTCTACCCAACATCTCGTCCGTTGTCATCTTATCGGCATCTAACCATATAATGTCAGAGTCGCGGTTAAACCACGTCATCTGCTTTTTTGCATACACGCGTGTGTTCTTTTTCAATCTTTCAACCGCCATAGGAAGTTCCCATTCACCACTTAATACTTGGAACATCTCCTTATAGCCAACGGTATTTAGAGAATTCAATTCACGTAAGTGATAGACGCTTCGAGCCTCATCTAACAATCCATCTGCCATCATCTGGTCTACGCGTCCATTTATTCTTTCAAAAAGATTAGCTCTCTCACGTCTTAAGCCAACCTTAATAATTCTAAAGGGTCTCTGCTTCTTTGTATTAGTACGAAATGACGTATATGTCTTGCCCGTCATGTAACAAATCTCCAAAGCATGCACAACCCTCTTATAATTTTTTTTGTCTACAATCTCGTAATGTTCTGGATCCAACAACTTAAGCTCTTCAAGCAAAGGTTCAAGACCTTCTGTTTCAAGTCTACGCTTAAGCATATTCCTTGTTTCGTCATCAACAGTTGGAATATCGTCTATGCCTTTTGTAACAGCATCAATGTACATCATGCTTCCTCCTGTCAAAACAATATTGTCATGATCCAAAAATAGTTCAGCCAATAAAGACATAACATCAGCCTCATATTCTGCTGCACTATAATAATCATCCAGTTCAAGTGTGTGTACAAAATAATGCTTCACCCTTGCCAACTGCTCGGGTGTAGGAGCTGCAGTACCAATTTCAATACCTTTATATATCTGCCTAGAGTCGGCAGATATTATTGGACTACATAGCTTATCTGCAAGTTCCAAACTCAAGTCGGTCTTGCCTACCCCTGTTGGTCCTAATAGAACTATAAGAGACTTCATTTAGAAAGGTTCACCATCTGTGATGTCAAGTCCTTCAACATCCAAGTCCTCATCAGAAATGCCTTCCTCGCTGTAATAATCGTCATCGATATCACGTCCCTCAGATGCAGGGATTGGGTTACGAGCCAGCATATCGTCAAAGTCGATAGACTGTTGTGGTGCATCGCCAATCTTTCGGGTAACCTTACCTTTATCGAGTGACTTGCCTGTTTCTATCTCAGATAATTCGATAAAGAAGCATCTGTCTGCTAAAGGATCAAAAGTATACAACAAATGCTGCTTTTCATCCTCAAGGAACTCGCTAAGTTCAGTCTCAGCCATGACATAAGAATCACTATCGGAGTCAGTATCCATCTTCTCCAAAGTAATTTCCTGTCCCTTCTCCCATCCATCCTCACATATAGTGAAAGATGTCATCTGGTCGTCCTTATAGCCACAAGAGTCCAAAATAAGTTTATGAAGCTCAATGAACTTTGCGTCTGCATCTATCTTTATCTCACGCATGAAGTTTTCAACCTCATCGGAGATGATTGTAAATCTGTAAACCATATTATCTTATTATGCCTCGCTGCGTATTGCTAACGAAGTCAATGATGTACTCAATTTCCTTGCTCATTGGTACCTCTTCCTTAATCTGCTTTATCGCATCTACTAAAGTAAGATTACTGTTATAGATAAGACGATAAGCATGATGTATATTGTCGATAAGCTCATTGCTGAAGCCACGACGACGAAGTCCAACTACATTAAGGCCGAAATACGAAATAGGCTCCTTACCAGCCATAACGAATGGAGGAATATCCTTAGGTGTACGGCTACCGCCTTGTACCATTGTATAACCTCCGATATGACAGAACTGGTGAACAAGT
>JAILIJ010000073.1 GCA_024695315.1 Bacteroidaceae bacterium | reverse complement strand
AATAAAATAAAACACCCAACTTTACATTTTGTGTAAAATTGGGTGTAAATCTTACAAATCACGGATAATAAAGTGATATGTGCGGAGAGAGAGGGATTCGAACCCCCGGTACCTCTCAGTACGTCGGTTTTCAAGACCGATGCAATCGACCACTCTGCCATCTCTCCAAAGACTTTAAGCATCTTTTGCAGTGCAAAGGTAAATCGAAATATTAATATGTGCAAGAATAAGGACGTAAATTTTATGAGTCTAAATGAAGATTTTGTATTTTTGCACAGAATATAATAATTGAAAGTGATGATTTGGAATCAGGAAATAAGAGATTTTATTGCTAAACATATAAATGACGATACGGATTCTCTGCTTCTTGGAGCAAAGCGTTATCCTGGTATAGATGTGCCTGCTGCTGTTGATCAGATTGAGGCACGTAGACGCCTAAAGACAAAGCTTCCGGAGTGGTATGCTGTTAGCGATAATCTCATCATGGGAGGGCGAGTGCCTGCGGAGCAATGTTCGTCTGAGTCAACGGCTAAATACAAACGAGCGTTGGTTTTTGGTGACTCCCTTTGCGACCTTACTGGAGGAATGGGTGTTGATTTTTATTATATGAGTAGGGGATTGTCGAGTGCCATATATACGGAGCGTCAGCATCACTTATGCGAGGCTGCGGAGCATAATTTTAAGGTGCTTGGCGCGGATAATGTCATCATACGTGAAGGGGATGGCCGCGAATTGCCAATTCCGGATGTAGATACTATTTATCTTGATCCTGCGCGAAGAGCAGAGGATGGTAATCGAGTTTATGAGATTGCGGATTGTGAACCCAATATTGTGGAGCTTCAAGATGAGCTATTGAAGCATTGCCGCCATCTCGTTACAAAAGTTTCACCTATGGTTGATATTCCTCGAACTCTAACCCGTCTGCATAGCGTTACGGATATTCATGTTGTGGCTGTAAAGGGTGAATGTAAAGAGGTGTTGATAGAGCAAGGGGAAAGGCGTCCAGAAACGCGTGTAGATGGCGTGAGGGATGGAGCAGACGTGGTTGTTCATTGTGTAGATTTTCTATCAAATTCAACAATAGATTTTTATTATTCTCTTGACGAAGAACATTCTGCCTCTGCGGTATATTCCGTTGATGGGGTCGGAGTCTACCTTTATGAGCCAGATGTTACGCTTATGAAATCCCATGCTTTTCGACTTTTGTGCTCGCGTTTGGGAGTTGAAAAATTAGATCCAGATGTTCACCTTTATACTTCCAATACTTATGTTCCAGATTTTCCTGGTCGTCGGTTTGTGGTGGATGATGTTATGGAATTTTCTTCTAAGTTGCTGAAAACGCTTAAACGTAGAGTGCCGAAGGCAAATATTACTTCTCGAGGTTTTGTCCTTACGGCCGATGAATTGCGTGGGCGTGCGGGCATAAAAGATGGTGGAGATATTTATCTTTTTGCTGCTACTGTAAATGGTAAAAAGGTGATTGTGAAATGTAGTAAGGCGTGAGGCGAAAACCTTATGCCTTTTTGGGGAATAAAAAAAAGAAGAACCATTTTTGATTCTTCTTTACTTAGTTGCGGGGGTCCGACTCGAACGGGCGACCTCCAGGTTATGAGCCTGGCGAGCTACCAACTGCTCCACCCCGCGATATTTTATTGTGTTGCTCTCTCTCAAAAGCACTGCAAAGGTAGGGACTTTTTTTTAATCTCCAAAGTTTTCATCAAAAAAAATGCTGAAAAACATATTTTTCTCATCTTTTTGCTCATTATCGTGTAATAAAAGTGAAAAAAAAGAAAGTTTTTTGTTGTTTTGAAAGGCTGCTATTGACATTTTGTACCTTTAGTATTTTATGCAAAAAAAGAAAAAATCCATGTTGGAGAGCGATTTTATAGAAAAAGCCTACTTGAAAAACAATTCCAAGTAGGCTTTTTGTTGTGTTAAGTCTTATGATGCTTGCCATAATTGGCCATCTTTTTTTATATTGTAGGACGCTTCATGTAGAAATGTTGGATAGCCTATGAATATAAGATCGTTATTAAACGGCCGTAAAAACATTTTCTTAGAACAATATTCGTAGACTAAGAAAAGCAAGACTATTTCATCTCCTCGAGTTCCATAGATGCGTTTTCCCATTCCTCCACGGCAGCATCAATTTTCTTCTTCAGTTCTCCGTGCTGAGTGAAAAGGCTTACATCTGATGCTCCCTCAGGAGTGGCAAGTTTAGCTTCCAATTCGGCTAATTCGCCTTCCAGCTTTTCGATCTTAGCCTCGGCATTCTTTACAGCATTTTCAGCTTTCTTAATAGCTTTATTACGTTCTTTCTGCTCTGCGTATGAAAGTTGTGGTGCAGAAGGATTAGCTGAATTGTCATTTGAGATTTTATTGTCGTCCGTATTTGCTGCGGCGCCTGTAGGACTTCCTGAGCTATTCATATTTCTGCCCAGATCGTTAAGACTTTCAATCTGTTTTTTCTGTAGAAAATCGTATATACCTCCAATATGTTCTCTAACTTTACCGCCTCCAAATTCATAAACTTTTTCCACAAGTCCATCGAGGAAATCGCGGTCGTGGCTTACGATAATAGCTGTTCCGTCGAAGTCCTTTATAGCCTGTTTGAGCACGTCTTTAGACTGCATGTCGAGGTGGTTGGTAGGCTCATCGAGAATCAATAGGTTTACTGGTTCGAGCAGAAGTCGTATCATAGCCAATCGTGAGCGTTCGCCACCAGATAGAACCTTCACGTATTTGTCCGAAGCCTCGCCTCCAAACATGAAAGCTCCCAAGATGTCCCTAATTTTTAGACGTATGTCGCCTTTTGCTACTCGGTCGATAGTGTCGAAGACGGTAATATCACCATCGAGCATCTGAGCCTGATTTTGAGCGAAATATCCTATTTGTACGTTATGTCCAATTTTTAGGTTTCCGTCAAATGGAATTTGTCCCATGATACATTTCACGAGAGTAGATTTTCCTTCTCCATTATTGCCGACGAAAGCCACCTTTTCTCCGCGTTTGATAGTTAGGTTTACATCTTTGAAAATGTTATGGCTATAAGTCTTTGCCACATCCTCACATATTACTGGATAATCTCCGCTTCGCAAGCAAGGGGGGAATTTAAGTCTAAGGCTTGATGTGTCCACTTCGTCCACTTCAATGGGAACAATCTTCTCTAATTGCTTAATACGAGACTGAACCTGGTTGGACTTTGTAGGCTTATATCTGAATGCTTCGATAAACTGTTTTATTTCAGCAATTTCCTTCTGTTGGTTTTCGTATGCGCGAAGTTGCTGTTCGCGTCTTTCGTCGCGGAGTTTTATGTACTCGTCATATTTTACTTTATAATCATTTATATGATGGCAGGTAATTTCTATTGTGCGATTAGTCACATTATTGATAAAAGCGCGGTCGTGACTTACGAGTACGACGGCGTTAGCCCTTTGTGCGAGAAACTGTTCCAGCCATTGTATAGACCCTATGTCGAGGTGGTTTGTAGGCTCGTCGAGAAGTAGAACGTCAGGCTTTTGCATTAGCAGTTTTGCTAGTTCTACGCGCATTCTCCATCCTCCAGAGAACTCCTTTGTTGGTCGGTCGAAATCGCTTCTTTGAAATCCGAGTCCTATGAGTGTGCGTTCCAGTTCAGCATGATAGTTTACTCCCCCCATCATCATGAAACGTTCGTTTTCGTGAGTGAAACGTTCCACAAGTTCCATGTATTCCTCGCTCTCGTAATCAGTACGTGAACTGAGCTCATCGTTCATTTTATTGAGTCGCTCCTGCATCTCGCTAATATGCGCGAAAGCCGTTTCTGCCTCCTGCATTACGGTATGGTCGTCGGATAGTACCATGACCTGTGGCAAGTATCCGATAGTAATGCCCTTCTGTCGTGACACTACTCCTCGTGTAGGTTCCTGTACGCCGGCTATGATTTTAAGCATAGTACTTTTTCCTGCTCCGTTCTTGCCGACCAGCGCTATTCTATCTTTTGGGTTTATCACAAAGCTTGCGTCCGTGAATAGTGGAGTAGCGCTAAATTCCACTGCGAGATTATCTATATTTATCATTATTGTACTCTGAAAACTCTAATACCTGTTTGTGAAGTCTGTTTCTGTTGGTAGTCGTAAAACGTATTTTTGTCGAGTACCACTTTCTTGTATACATATGAAGCGTTAAGCATGTGTAGTCGTCCGTTTTGCCATACAGCGATACCGATGTGACTTGTGTCGAGTCCATCCTTAGATGTCAGCATAGCTATTATGTCTCCGTCCTTGACGATTCCTAATGGGCCGCTTTGTTTTCCACCTACGTTAGCCTTAGGAATGTAGTAATAAGTCATTCCAGACGAACCGCGTTCGTATTCGCTAATCTTCTTTATGAACTCAGGGTGCGCCTTGAGTTGCTTGTAGAGATTAGGGTGCTTGCTCATATAGTTGATGTTTACCTTCTGAATTGCGGTAAACGGTTTCTTTGTGGAGTATATGCATTTCACGATTCCCAAACGTTCGTTGTCGTCGCCCCACCAAGTGAAATAGTGTAGTCGACTTGTGTAGTCTTCCATTTTACCCTTACGGTAGCGAATTTTTACGAGTTGAGCGCAGTAGTCTTCAAACGTGCTGAGTCCGTTTTTGTCGCAGAGTGTAAGTGCGGTAACGGTCTCTACAAATGTTGTGCAGTCGAGCTCGTGAAGGTTGACGATAAGGTGCTCAACGTCTCCGTTTTCAAGAGTGTGTGCTACGTATGGCACTCCCAAAAATTTCTTTCCGAAATAGAGCATAGGATTTTCTTCTCCTCTTTCAGTCTTTGCCTCATTCAAAAGCTTGACCACCAGTGTGCTGTCCTCCTTTGTATATTCGGCTGTTTTCATGAAGTATGGAACTTCTTCTTTTTTTATCTCTGTAGAGTCTATGCATGTTTGAGTGGTCTCTATAGAGTCAGTATTTTTGCCTTCCTGTCTGTTACCAGAACAGGCGTATGTGAAAGGAGCAATGGTAAGTAGTATTACCCCCATGATATACTTTTGGTTCATATCCTTTTCTGTAAATTTTCTGCAAAGTTAGGAAAAGAAAATGAAGAATGAAAAAAGACGGGTCTTTTAATTGGATAAAGATGCAGAAGGTTTTTGGGGGGGGAATTGAAAAATGTATGATAAGGTAAACAAAAAAGAGTCTCATGATTATTGAATATCAAGAGCCTCTTATGTCAAGGTGTAATTTTTTACCCCACCTCCTTCAGCAACGCTTCGTAATACCTTCGTAATTCGTTCGTATCAATTACTAATTTTCTTTGACGTTGAGTAATGATTTTTCGTTTGTAAAAACTCATCTCTTCTCGTTTGAAAATAGGCTTTTCCGTGTTGCCGTCAGATGAATATGCGAATATAGTAAAATTTTGATGGAAAGTCAAGTCTTTGTGTCTTAAAAGGTGAAAAATTATGAAAGTTTAACTTAAAAATGAGCCTATTATCTTAAAAGCATATTAGTCATACATAAAAATACATGATTGTCTTTTTTTTTGAATTGTAAATATTTTTGTAGGAAAAAGAATGATAAGTGAAAGTAGTATGAATATCAACTATGTAAATGTGTTTGAAACTTTGGCGGCATTTATTTTATAAAGTTGGGCTGGTGGAAAGTTTTCTGATGTGCATAAGGGTAAAATTATACGTACAGTTGTAAAATAGGTCAGTAGAGTTTGCAAAAACGATTGTTTGTATTTAATAAAAATTTTTTTAGCGTAAAATGGGAACATTTTTATTTGTTTTTTTGCGAATACGGAAATTTTTTCTCATCTTTGTCTCACCTTATAACCCATTAAGCCCAAAGGCTGAACGTGAAATAGGCCATATATTCATAAAAGACTTTATTCTCTTTTTGAGTTTTACCGGATATCAATATTTGGGAAGATATGTTATATATACGATATATGTGCCATTTGCTTTGATACAGAACTCATTTGATGTGGACTCGTTGAGTGTGCCTTGCCAAAGTTGACGGTATGGGTAAGCATCCCATTTAAGTCCTTCAGATGTTAATCTGCTGCAATCTATATTGAAAATGCTTACCTGAAGATGTGGGGCACTTGGGAATGTTTGATTTCCATGTGCTGGGATGAAAATACCATAGTCGGTAAACATGTATGGTTCGATACCAAACTCTTGCATGTAGAAAGCCATGAGTGAGATGTTGCCGAGGGTGTGGTCTTCACGCTTACCTGTGCAGCCTAAGTATGCTATTTTCGGGGTTGAATGAAGGCTGTCTGTGGTATGATTCTGCAAAAAGTGTCGGGTACATTTTGTCAGATCGTTGTAGTCCTGTTCTTCTATGACATGGATGATGTCCTTATGCTGTTCCCTAAACTCAGCACTCATGGAGTCGCAGTCTCCAACTATTGCATCAGGCATTAGCCCACGTTCGATGAGGCCCATTCCTGCTCCATCACAGCAGCATAGATATTTGGCGCTGTGTAGTATTTGAAGTGGGTGCTCATCTGTCGGAAAAGTGCCATCCGCAAGTATGACGGCATCGAAGTCTGGATATGTAATCATCTGTTAACTATTCTTCTTGTTGTGCAAAGATAGTATGTTTTATTGTTTCTGCATAATCTTTTTCCACTCAAAGTATCCGTAGATAGCAATGATAGTGTAGAGTCCATATAGGGCGGAGTAGAAGAATATTCCTTTGTAGATGTATAGTCCGCAGCATACGGCATCGACGGCAATCCAGGTCCACCATTGCTCTATCCATTTCCTTGCCAGCATCCACATTCCTACAATGCTGAGTGCCGTGGTGAAACTGTCCCACCATGGTACGTTGCTGTCGGTGAAATTCACGAGTATGAATCCGATGGCTAGGAATGCCAATACGAAAGTTGCCAGGAGTATAGCATACATACTTTTGGGCGTGTATGTTATCGGCAGTTCTTTATTTTTCGTTTTTGCATGTTTGTCTTTCATTGTCCACACGGCAAAGCCGTAGATGGCAGCAATGAGGTAATAGACGTTGATGCCAAAATCAGCATATAGCCCTGCATCGTAGTAAACGAAAATGGAGATAGCAGGCATGATGATGCCTGCTATCCACATATAGATGTTAGCTTTCAGTTCTAGCCATAGATAGATAATACCTATTAATGTGCCAAGAATCTCAAGCCAGTTGTCTGTCAAATATTCTATCCAATATTCTATCCAATATTCTATCATATAGCTTATATGTTAGCTCTTATTAGAATCTTAGAGTGATATTGCCCATAACTGTGAATCCTGC
>JAILIJ010000059.1 GCA_024695315.1 Bacteroidaceae bacterium | reverse complement strand
TGCTGACAAATTGCTAAAAATAACGTGAGTTCGATGAATTTGTTTAGAAAAGACATAGCTGATTATCAGTAGTTTTAATGATATTGATGGTAGGTTTATTTGGAAAGTAACAGTAAACAGCGACCCTTTACGTTACATATCAAGTGCAGTTTGAAGCCAAAGAATCTCCTCATAGAGCACTTGTCACGAGCCGCAAACCCCTTGAAAGTCTTACGGATATAAATTTTCTGGTTTCGACACACACGCAATGGTGTGGAATCAACGAAGCTGATACCCGTACACTTACCAAGCAGATCTTTCTTGATGAAGCTGATAAGAGGTATAATCCCCTTTTGTTCTAGTTCAACAAAACGGTTATAAGAAACAAGCTTTGAAAACAGGTGGTGAAGATGTTTGCACACGTTCTCAATGTAAAAATGCTTAAGACACTTGTTGCTGGAGTTATGGAATAGAGGCATGATAACCATAATCTCAGCATCCTAAAAATCATCGATTTTACGTTATCTTATACACATGAAAAATGTTACTAGTGTCAATGTTTATCGTAATTTAGTGTAAAGGAGAGGTGCTTGAACGTGTAGGAGTTTTGAAAAAGGGAAAGATTAGTTTCATCGGTGGTAGTTATGATTTGGACGTTTTACACAGAATATTTTTTTAATACTCTGCATGAATTATTCTATTAGTCCGGATAAGTTTTCAAAATACTTCAATGGCACGACCGAACCATTGAGTGAATCGAAGTTTTTTAGCATTAGCCAAAGAATTGCTCAGTAGGAATAAATACATATCTTTGATGAATAATATCAGTCACAAATTTGTACATTTCGTTTTTTTTATTGGTATATATGACATGGCACTACTGGAGGCTTGCTTTAGATGTTGTTCGTTAGAGGAAATATGGGGTAGGTAAAAGGAAAATCATAAAAATATAGGATTGTTGGAAAGAAAAAGACGCCGTACCTTTGCACCATCAAAATAAGGATAAAAGATTGTAGTAAAGCAAAAAGAACTGAGTAAAAAATTGTAAGTCAAAATGCAACACTTATTGGTTATAGCAAATATTGTCGGTAGTCTGATTGTTTCCCCTGTTAATGATGACAAGATGACAGTCCTGGACATGGATAGCGTGGGTGGTGGCTTAAGTCTTGACGAGGTTGATATATTTTCTACTGTCAAGGAAAATACCTCTATGCGCTCTCTACCTTCTTCGGTCAGTATGTTGTCGAGGGAGCGTCTTGAAGCATCGCACGTCACATCGGTGAAAGGTGCTGCAGCTATTGTTCCGAATTTCTATATGCCTGATTATGGTAGTCGTTTAACGAGTGCTGTGTATATTCGTGGCATAGGTTCACGAATAAATACTCCAGCCATAGGGTTATATGTTGACAATGTGCCCTATATGGAGAAATCGTCGTTTGACTTTAATTTTTATGATATAGAGCGTGTCGATGTGTTGCGTGGTCCGCAGGGGACTCTTTATGGACGCAACGCCATGGGTGGCATCATTAGGGTGTATACAAAGAACCCTTTTTCATATTCTGGTACGGATTTGAACCTTGACTATGCTACTGGCGACAATCATCGCAGGGCGTCTGTCACGCATTATCATCACATAAGTGACAAATTTGCCTTTTCTGCAGGAGGATACTATGAGGCTGGTGATGGGTTCTTTGAGAATACGTATACCGGTAGTAAGGTTGACAACATGATGAGTGGTGGAGGCCGTATTCGTGGAATATATAAGTATAATGATAGATTGAATATAGACTTTAGTTTGAGCTATGATTATAGCGATGAGGGCGCTTATCCCTATTACTATGCAGGGAGCCAAACTACTCCTGTCTTTCTTGAGTCGAGTATAGGTACTATTTCAAATAACAGAGAGAGTACATATCGTCGTGGCATGCTGAATGGTGGAGTCAATGTAGAATATCGTTCTCCTCTTTTCGTAATGAATGCCATTACCGGATATCAGTATCTCGATGACCGTATGTATATGGATCAGGACTTTCTGTCGGCAGATATCTATTCTTTGGAGCAGAAGCAGCGTGTTCATACTGTATCGGAGGAATTGACCTTCAAGGACTGTGGCAAGAGTATGTTTTGGCATTGGTTGTTTGGCGTAAATGCCATGTACCAGTCATATAGTACGCAAGCCCCAGTCACTTTCTACTCCGACGGTCTTAGATGGCTTGAGTCCAACATAAATACTGTTATGCCCGACATTTCAAGGATAGCGATGCTTCAGGCTATGGGCTTTACAGGTATGAGTGTGAATTTTCGTGGTGACGAACTATCAATGAATGGTGAGTATGACACACCAAACTACAACATGGCATTTTTCCATCAGTCCACGTTCGATATAACATCGGAATTATCATTAACTGCAGGTGTACGTTTTGGTTACGAAAAAATGTCAATAGATTACAATTCACCGGCCTATGTGGAATATGGGTTCCGTATGCCTAATGCTAATAATAGCAAGATGGCGGTCGACCTTCAGAATCTGTCGAGTGACATTTCATATGTTGGTACATTGAAGCGTGATGATGTGGTTGTGCTTCCAAAGTTTGCCGTTAAATATGATCTTGGGGTCAATGGCAATGTCTATGCTTCGGCTTCCATGGGACAACGTTCTGGAGGTTATAACATACAGATGTTTAGTGATCTGTTACAGGGCAAACTTAGGGTTGATATGATGAAAGGCATAAGGGATGGAGTGGGCAACTATATTGATGAGTTGTCGAAGGTGACACCTACGATGCCAGCCACAATACCTGATCCTGATAATAACTATGAACCTGTGGCTCTGTCAACATATGTCATGAGGATTATGGACACCAATATGCCTAAGTTTGAAGTTCCATCAGCCGAGCAGATTGTTTACAAACCAGAGTATTCGTGGAATTTTGAAATAGGCACACATTTGAACTTTCTCGACCGTAGGGTGCAACTCGATGGTTCTTTGTTTCTCATCGAGGTTCGCGATCAGCAAATTGCTCGTTTCGTCAATTCTGGTCTTGGACGCATGATGGTAAATGCAGGTCAGAGTCGTAGCTATGGTGTTGAAGTGACAGGTTTGTGGCATCCAACCGACAAATGGACTTTGTCAGCAAATTATGGATATACGCATGCTGAGTTCACAGACTACGATGCTGGGGATGGTGCTGACTATACCGGCAACTTCATTCCTTTTGTGCCGCAGCACACTTACGATGTCGACTTGTCACGTTGTTGGGCGGTGTCAGAGTCCGGTTGGCTCAGAAATGTAACTTTAGGTGTCAATGTACGTGGAGCAGGTCCTATATATTGGGATGAGTCAAACTCTCTGCGTGAGTCGAGCTATGCCACACTTGGTGCTCGTGTAGCGTTAGATACAGAACTCGGTACTATTCAGCTATGGGGTAAGAATCTTACCAATTCGGAGTACAACACATTTCGTTTTGTGAGTGTCGGTCGATGCTTCGAACAACATTGCAAACCATTCCAGTTAGGAATAGATTTGCACATCCGTTTATAGTACTTTAGTTTGTACCTAAACGTTCAGAAGTGTTTATGTGAATATATTATATAATCAAAAAAACTATCATTAATGAAAAGAATTTTTACTCTTTTACTCACAGCATTGTCAGCTGTTAGCTCTATGGCTCAACATAGTTCAGCCATGACATTTGTTGGAAAATCAAATTTCTTCGTCTCTATGGGTGGTCAGAAGATGGGCGAGACAGCTGTGGCTTCAGACACAGTGGTCTACAACGGTTCAGACATTACGTTCCCATCCATAAAGTATAACGCATCTGTCATTCCATCTTTTACCATTAAGAATGCTACATTTACAGGTGGACGCGAGGGTGTGACATGGGCAGACCAGACATTTACATCTACTGTTACTGTTGATGGTGAGACAAAGACATATACAGGTTCATCACTCACAGGAACGTACACTCGTGAGAATAATATCCATAAAGTATCTTTTACAGTTACATTTACTTATGGCAACATGCCAATGCCAATAACTTACAATATTGAAGCCTATTATGTTAAGGCGTATACGGACTGTCTTGATGTATCAGTTGGCGGAATCTTCAATTATTCAGCAGAGACATCAGTAACATACAAGGTGCGTACATACGTTGAGGACGATGTGACAAAACTCGATGTCGAGGTTCCAGCTTATGTGCTCAGAAATACTGCCGTCAAGGACCTAAATGTTGGCAGTTACACAGTTAAGGGGTTGACTTATGACGAGTCAAAAGGAGGATACTATCGTGACTATGCCAATGATGGTGTGACAATGCAGTTTTCTTCGTCAGGAAGCATAGCAGCAGGCGAGTATGCGCTTGATGGGGGCGAGAATGGCACAAATGTTCAGGACATTCTTGTGAAACTGGACGAGAGTGGTGTAGTCACTTCAATTATCAATAACTTTAAGGTTGGTAAGATGCCTTTCCAGATTCAATCTACTTTCCCAGGCGAAATGGTGCCAAGCAATGTGGAAAGCATTGACGACTGTGAGGATGCTTCATCAAAGGTATACGATTTACGAGGTCAGGCTGTTAAGCAGATGAAGTCTGGAGAGATATACATTAAGAACGGTCGTAAGTTTGTTGCGGGCAAGTAAGTCTGCAGATACTGACATATAAAAAACATTAGTATAATAGACCAAAGGCGCAATCTACATTTTGCAGATTGCGCCTTGTTTGTACGGATGGTATTCCTGTTTACTGCGGGAAAAACAGCAGTTTATTGCGCAGTAAACAGTTGTTTTTCCCGCAGAGTACTAAATCATACTCCTTGATGGCTTTTTGTTTAATGCACGTTTGATGTGTAGTTTAACGATTTTAGTTACCAAGTATGAATCTCATCTTCGTCTTACATATCATGTGGCTAAGAGCTAACGATAGAGGGAAAATAAGCATGAATGTGAGCCACGGAGTGATAGGGTAGTATGTGGTTAGCAAATAATTATACAGCTCAGTCTTCACGAATATGCCGTGTATGAAGATATGATGTATTAAGTATATGCCCATGCAGTTCTTGTCAAGTAGAATGCACGTTGCTGAAGGCCCGTCATGTGAGATGGATTTGTTGACGAGTATTTTTGTCGAAAACAAGAATACTAATATCAATGTTTTGCTGATTAGTGTTTGAGCGTATGGCAGTTCGTTATTGGCAATGTAGAAAAGCATTATAGCGCTGATTAGACTTGTAGCTTTTAGGAACGTAAGGTTTATGTTCCGCTTCTCTATGTTTGACTTTCTGAGAATCATTCCTGCGCAGAAGTATGGTATGTATTTTACTGCATTCTCAAGACATAGCCATTTTGTGATGCCGAAGAAGCTCTTTATAATAGCCAGTGTGACGAATAGTCCGATCGACAGCTGTATGAGAGTCTTTAGGCTTTTCCCTTCCCAGAAGCGTCTTGTTAGCTGTATAAATGTGAAGATGTCGAACAGCATAAGCAAAAACCAAAGGTGTGAGAAGTTCTTTAGAAATCTTGCAGGTGTGTCGTCCTTAATGATTAAAAGAAGTATTCCGATGAGAATGTACGGTATGAGCAGCCTTTTGGCTTTTTTCAGTATGAAGTCCTTATTGTTTTCGTAATGTTGTTTCTCTTCCTTTAATATATAGTATAGATAGCCAGAGATGAAAACGAATGTTGGCATGCTTACTAATAGAATAGGGAGTGCAATGTTTTCATACAATTGAAAGTGTAGGGCTGGTTGTCCCCACATGTGTGTGTATGGACAAAGACAGTGATACAAAACAATTAGAATCATGGTTATGACTCTAATGTAGATGATATCTTTCTGCATTTTTCTTTATGATATTTTAGTATTAAAAAGATAGCTCAGCTGTGGAGCTGAGCTATCGCTTGTGATTTTGTATATGAATAATTATTGTGCATTCTCAACGAGTGAGCCTGTGAAGTCAAAGTTGTATGCTTTTGTACCATTGATGATAGAAACTGTGTATGACATTGCACCAGAGTCAGTAACTGTACCATTAAGGTAAGTATAGTATGAAGTGTTGAGTGCTTCTCCTTCGTATGATACAGATTCGCTGTTTCCGCTTTCGTCAGTTATAGTGCAAGAGAAAGGTAGCATGTAACCTTCAGAAAGAGAACCGAACGTACCATTAACGTAGTATGCTGTAATTTCCAAGTTAGAAATTGTATATCCAGGTACTGTAATTGTTGGTATTGTAAGTGTTGCAGTAGTTGTGTCGCTTGTTGCTATGGCAGAAGTGGCAACCTTGAACTGAGTGGTGATAGACATGTCGCTTCCTGAAGTCTCAGAATCGAAAGTTTCTGCTGTAGCATCTTCTCTAACGAGAGTCTTAATCTGTGTGGCTGTACCTGTGAAAGTTTGAGTTGTACCTCCAGCAATAAGAGTAAGAACGTTAGTAAGGATATTTGTGATAGTTTCTGAGTCACAGCTTGTCACACTCATACCCATGCCAAGGATTGCAACGATGGCAAGAGCTTTACGAAAAGTTTTCTTCATAATTTTGTTTTGATTTTATTTGGTAAATTATATTACGTATGCCAATTTATATTTGCCTAATTGCTACTTCTAATTCGTTAGAATATGTAAAAGTGAAAAGGCTTAAAATGTTGAAAGTTGTTTGTTGTCTCAAAAGAATATTTATCTGAAACGGGGCAAAGTTAAAGAAAATAATTCTAAAATATCAAAGTTTTTGCATTAATAATGTGAATGATGGATTAAAAAGAGGTATCTTCGCACTCAGAAATTATAGGAAAAGAGTAAAATGCCATTAAGATTACCAGATCAATTACCTGCTATTGATATTTTGAAGCAGGAAAATATTTTCGTCATGGGGTATAAACGTGCAGATGGTCAGGACATCCGTCCTTTGCGTCTAGCAATACTAAACCTCATGCCTATTAAGATTACTACGGAGACGGACTTCATCCGTATTCTATCTAATTCGGCTCTTCAGGTTCAGATAGACTTCATGAAAATCAAGTCGCACACTTCTAAGAATACTCCTGTGGAGCACATGATGGCCTTCTATCGTGACTTTGAGGACATGAAGAAAGAGAAGTATGACGGTCTTATCGTTACGGGGGCTCCTCTCGAACAGATGGATTATGATCAGGTGAACTACTGGAGTGAACTTACTGAAGTGTTTGACTGGGCGCATCATAATGTCACATCGACAATATATGTGTGTTGGGGAGCTATGGCAGCTTTGTATCATTTCTATGGTGTTCCTAAATACTCTACAGACGAGAAAGTGTTTGGGGTGTTCACACATAGGATGCTGAAGCCGGAATTGCCTATATTCCGTGGTTTCGATGATGAGTTCTTCTGCCCTCACAGCCGACATAGTGAGGTGCATCGAGAAGACATCGAGAAGGTGGATGGACTGGACATCATTGCTGAGAGTGACGATGCTGGTGTCTGCATGGTTACAGCACGTAATGGACGTGACATATTCATAACAGGTCATTTTGAATATTCGCCTTATACACTTGATGGAGAGTACAAACGTGATGTGGCTAAGGGACTTCCTATAAAGATGCCGCAGAACTATTATCGTGGCGACAATCCAGAAAACGAACCTGTTGTCAGGTGGCGTGCAGCTGCCAATCTGTTGTACACGAACTGGCTTAATTATTATGTTTATCAAGAGACACCATTTAACATCAACGACATCAAATAGGAATGAGGAAGATAGAATTGCTTGCACCTGCCAAGAATGCTGACATCGGTATAGAGGCTATACGTCATGGAGCAGACGCCGTATATATCGGAGCCAGTGAGTTTGGAGCCCGTGCAGCTGCTGGCAATGATATAGCAGAGATTGCGCGACTGGTGGAATTTGCTCACCTTTATAAGGCGAAGGTCTATGTCACGGTGAACACAATCATTTATGATGACGAGTTGGCTGAAGTTGAACGTATGATATGGGATTTATACAATGTCCATGTCGATGCGCTCATAGTGCAGGATTTTGGCATACTGGGTATGAATCTGCCTCCTATCCCGCTTCACGCAAGTACTCAGATGGACAATAGGTCCGTTGACAAGGTACGTTTTCTTAGGGATTGTGGCTTTGAACAGGTGGTTTTGGCACGAGAACTCACTCCGGTGCAGATATCACAAATCCACGATGCTGTGCCAGATGTCAGTCTTGAAGTCTTTGTTCACGGTGCTATGTGCGTAAGCTATTCTGGCCAGTGCTATGCAAGTGAGGCTATATTTGGTCGAAGTGCTAATCGTGGCGAGTGTGCACAACTCTGTCGTATGGATTATGATTTGGTGTCACGACCAAGAATTGTTGATGGGCATAATGGTGGTGGTAATGAGCACGAGAAGGTACTGGTGCATAATAAGAAACTGCTGTCGATAAAGGATAATTGTCAGATCAATAATCTCGAGAAACTACTCATGGCCGGTGCTTCATCATTTAAGATAGAAGGTAGACTGAAGGACGTTGATTATGTAAAAAATATTACGGCAGATTATTCGCGTCAGCTTGATGAGGTTATTGCTCGTCATCCGAATGAGTTTACTCGAGCATCGGTAGGAAGGGTAGAACTGAATTTTACTCCTAATTGGCAGAAGAGTTTCTTCCGAGGTTTTGAGTTTCAGGCAAAGTCTGTGGGAGAATACATAGGAAAAGTGAAGGACGTGTTCACTAATCATTTTGTAATTGGATATACGGCTCTTTCTAAGTCGGATGCCATGCGTATGCCAGAGATGCACAATGGTGACGGAGTCTGTATTCTTGATTCGCATGACAATATAATTGGTTTCCGTATCAATAGGGTGGAAGGTGACAGACTTTTCCCTTTAGAGATGCCTAAGGGACTGAAAAAGGGAATGCCAGTCTATCGTAATCAGGACCATAAGTTTGAGCAACTGCTAAGTAAGTCGACTGCGACTCGTCGCATACCGGTCGATATTACTATGGATGAGACGGCCGAAGGGTTTGTACTTGTCATGTCAGATGTTGATGGCAATGAGGTAAAGCTTGATGTGAAGTGTGAGAAGGAGTTGGCAAGAAGTCATCAGTTGGACAATATCAAACGACAGTTGGCAAAGCTGGGTGATACGCCTTTTGTGCTCGACAATCTCACTATTAACTACAAGAAGAATTGGTT
>JAILIJ010000005.1 GCA_024695315.1 Bacteroidaceae bacterium | reverse complement strand
GACTGAGCGTGACGATACTCGTCAGTGCCGTGAGGGTGAGTATCAGAAGGGTGGTTAGCAAGAAGCCAAGGGCTAACGTTGAGCGAGCGAACCTTGAACTTAGCTTGCTGAGCAAGCTGCTTCTCTGTTGCAGGACCAGTGTAAGGGTTGCAAATCTTTGTCGTGTGGATCTTACCACTTGAACGGTTATACGCGAAGATTGTCTCACCATGTCGGCAGATCTTGCCAGAAATGCCCTTTACGATGTCAACAGGTAAAATTTTTGCCATAGTAAATTGATAGATTTAAGTGTTAATAATAGTTGTTAATTTTAACGTTTCGTTGCATGTAAATCAATTTGCAAAGTGTTGTGAGGGACAATGCACATCACCAGTGGCCACATGTTGTTGTAATGTTAGATTGTCATGCGAACGTAATTTGCATGTTTATATCTTCGGCAACCCTTCGTATCACCTTCGTATCGTGTTCGAAAGGACGTTGCTTTTGAAATGCGTTACAAAGATACAACATGAGGTTGGCGGAAATGTGCTTTTTGATGCTTTTTGATGCTTTTCGATGCTTTTCCATACTTTTCCATACTTTTCCATACTTTTTGATGCTTTTCGATGCTTTTTCATGCTTTTCGATGCTTTTCGTCTTTTTCGATGCTTTTCGCCCTATTTTTTTTGCATACATATTTACGTAATTGCCGCCCAAAATGGGAAATTTTGGTTTTTTTTTGGTTTTTTTTTGGTTTTTTCGAAAGAAAAAAACCTCTGTAACAGACTAAAATACAATAGTATGCGAAAGAATTTCGCAAATTTTGGTTTTTTATCTAAAAACTATTCTTATACACGCGTACGCGCACGCACATAAGAAAAAGTTTTTAAATAATTTTACCAAAATATAGGAAAACCCCTTGTAGCTTTATGAAATACAAAAGGATAGAAAAAAGATTTTTTTTAAAAAAAACCACAAAAAAAAACAAACATGCACAAATAGCGCAAGTTTATTGATAATGGACAACGGTAAGCATGATTATAATCAAGAAAAACTCTTGTTTATCAAAATCAAGAAACATGTGTTTGGTTAATATGAAAAATTCGTTTATTTGATGAAAATTACGAATCGCTTAAATTTAGAATTTATTAAATTAAATGTTTAGAGTTATGAATTAAGATTTGTTTGCCGATAACTGTCCTGCTTCATAATCGTTTTACCATGGATTTTTTTATGATATATTCAAGGGACAATGGGACAAAGGGACAAAGGGCAAAGGGACAATGGGGCAGAAAAAGCATGGAAAAGCATCAAAAAGTATGAAAAAGTATGAAAAAGCATGGAAAAGTATGAAAAAGCATCGAAAAGCATGGAAAAGTATCGAAAAGTATGAAAAAGCATATTTCCATAAACTGGATGTTGTATCTTTGTTGCGCAGTCCAGAAGAGTGTATTTTAGTGAAGAGTGAAGAGTGTATTTAAGTGAAGAGTGAAGAGTGAAGAATGTATTTTAGTGAAGAGTGAAGAATGTATTTTAGTGAAGAGTGAAGAGTGAAGAATGGCCGTCCGGAACGGGGGCCTCCTGGGGTATGGAAAATAAACGAAAATTTAGAACTTAGCGCAGCGATCTCATCGAACGAACGTTTGCAGTACGTGGGGGGCAAACATAAAGTGAGAGAGATAACTTACAATTAGAGTAAAATTTTTTTTTAACTGTTTTTTTGCGAACCAAATCTTAATTCTAAATTCTTAATTTATAATTTATTAAACGAACACGGAAGGCACGGAAAGGGCGGAAAGGGCGGCTTCGCCTTTCGAAAAATTTCGTTAAATCCCTGATTTTCGTAGTCGAAAAAAATGAATAGAAATTGTATGCGGGGAAGGGACAATCTTAGTTTTTAGTGGGTGTACGATTAACCGCACAATCTCATTACCGTAAAACTCCATGACTGTAATAACGTAATACAGCATGAGCACATGAACGTAAAACAGTCAAACAGTGCAACAGAAAAACTGTGCTCGTGGCATTTATGGATGTTATTTTATGCTAATGACATAATTTCGTATTTATATGCTAAAAAACACTTATATAAAATTTGTAAAATAATAAAAAAAAAGTAATTTTGCATAAATGAAACTTAACGCTCAAAATTTTATATATGGGTAAAGTGTCGAAAACGATAACAGGTGCTATTTTGACTGGTCTTTTAGCTGTTCTTGGTTATAAGGCAAGGCAGTATGAGCAGAAGGTCCGTCAAAAGAAGGTTGATGAAGAAAGGGAAGAGTGTTCAGATTTATGTTCTGACACATATAGCGTGGATGGGTATATACCTGTGAAAATGTGTATGGATGGAAGTGTGTCGTTTGACAAAGTCTTCAAGGTTCTATTATCAGGCGAAGGAAAAGAAATTTTATATTCTATCCTTTCAAAGGATGATGGGGTGTTAATGGATGCTTTGGAGAAAGCACGTAAAGAGAAGGCTATTTTGGGCTGTGAGGGTATTCCGCTATATGATATGATGCGCATAAAGGATTGTCCTGGGAAGATACGTGGTTTTGACTTAAAGAGTGTAGCAGATGGACATATAGAACGTATAGATAGTGCGTCTGTAGAACCAATGTTGTTGGCCGCTTTGTTTGTTGTCCTTACGTCTCGTTATTATTCAAAAATCGTGAGTTCTGAACTTGAAAATATGGAACCATGCGTACCTGAGATCTTTAGATTTAAGGAGGAACGAGAGAGAAACAATATGAAAAACCTGTTTGTCCGTGTGAAAGATTTGTCTGGTAAGGCGATATTTTTCGATAGTGATATAACGACGGTCAAGACCTTTATTGACGAGGTGGAGTTGGCGAGAAGCAGATATAGGACTTTGCTTAACGACATAAAGAACCTAAATGTGGGATGTAGCTATTCAGATTTGAGTGAAGCAAAACTAAAAGTGAAGAAGTTGAGAGAGTCCCATTATTTTGATTATTTGAATTGTGCTTTGCTGTGTGAGGAACTCGTCTATACGTCAAATATCATTTGTTATAGGATAGCAAGATATTTGAAGTTTTATAGAGATGCTGAGCAGTCCATTGCGAACATCAATGTGTCAAATTGGATTGAATATGAGAGGCAATTTCACGCTTTTAGACATGATGTCATTTCATATCTTACCCTAACGGGTAAGCATGCCATGTTGAATGTGGATGAAATAGGAGCTCTCAAAGAGCAGGTGGACGCAGATTTTGCCATAGCATACAAAAATATTGAGAGAGTGCATCGCCACTTTGGACGTGTGGTGAGTCTTTATCTCAAGAAGGACGTGGAAGTGAATGCTTTCATTCAATTTGAAGGAATAGACTAATGCGAAGTCGAAATTATTTTTCCCCTTTGTAAGCGTGTACAAGTACAATTTTACGGACCGTTAAGGTTGGAAAATTTGCTTCTGATAGATGATAGTAAAAAAAAATATAAAATGTTATTAATATAAATTGAGAAATGTTCGTTTACCTTTCGTTAACACTTCGTAGGCTATTGTTAATATCCTTAAGTTGTGTTTATATAAGATCATTACTCTTAAAATAAAGAACACCGTATTATGGAAAATATAGAGATACTAAACAAAATTTTGTCGATAGCTAAACAGTTGTCTGACGAAAATTCCACATATTCGAGGGCAGACCTTGCATCGGACTTGAAAGAGTTAGGTGTGAATGCTGACGGTATAGAGATAAGTAAACTTGTATGGGATGCCTACAATTATTTTGATAAGAACAAAAGTATTTTTGATGCTTTCATAGGTAATGCAGGTAGGCGTTCTGTAGTGGATGACTATAGGGTGGCTGACGCTATGAATGGTAAGGATGCTGATAAGGTCATGGACCTTGTTCAGAAGGATATGAGCTACACGGAGGGCGCACTTGAGATTTTGCACGGTCGAATACAGGACTCGACAAATTATGATACCGTAAATATGACTTCCGACTTGGTGGATTATGTAATGGGTACGACTGGTGTTAAGCAGGTCAGAGAGCAGGCCATGAGGATGTATAAGTACTATTCGGCTCTTATTGATGCCTATGGTGATGTTAAGGCTGGGGTGATGACTGATGTGAATGATTTCGTAGTGATAAGAACAGACGTCAAGAATGTGTTTATGAAATATGCTTTGGCCTTGGAGGATATTTTTGGAGAAAACATAAAGGTCGTTGCGCCGGAGCTATTTGACTTTAATAGCATAGAATGGTTGAATACGGAGGATATGCTAAAGCAAATGGATTTGGCATTCAATAAGGTTGCTGATGCCTGTTCGGTACTGATGGGCGAAATAGCGGATAGCTTTCAGGCCTCGCTCACAGCTTCTTTGTCTGATTATAAATTAGCGTCAAGGAATAGTAAATCGGTAGGTTTGGCAATGGCAGGGCTTGCGATGGTCAATCATTATATTCAGGCTGCAAGGAAGACGGGTAGACTAAAGACGGAGCTGACGAAACTGAGTGTGTATATTAGGAAGGATGTGACTCAGATAAAGGGTGATGCTGGTCGTCTCACGGTCATCCATCAATTGATAAATAATGTTTTTTTACCTAAGGCCAGGGCTTTTGATAGGTTCAGTCGTAAGGTGCTTTCTGAAGACTTGGATAGGTTGCTTGAGTCATATTATTCTTCACAAGAAGCAAAGGCGCTACGTCTTGAACGTGAATCTCTTCTTGAGGAGTGTCACACTCTGGAGAAAGAAATCAATGACCACGAGGCTAATATCGTGTTGTATAGGGCACTCATAAAGGATGCAGAATCTGTTCTCTTGTCAAAGAAAGCTATGTATGATGAGTCCATCTCCAAGAAGCCAGTAAGGCCATCGTTTTTGTATAATATTATATCTTTTGGCGTGGCAACGAAAGATTATAACCGCGATGTGTATGAGTGGAACGAGAATTGCGGTCCTTTGGTGAAAGAATATGAGAACCTTCAAGTGGAGACGCAGCTCAATAGGGAGGAGCTGACGTGTCATGAGGAGGCACTAAAGGTTAAGGATAGTAAGATACGCGAGTTACGTTCTAAGTGTAAGGACATAAATATTCGGATTAGAAATTCTGTCGTTAGTGATGACTCTTTACGTATGCAGATCTTACAACACCTAAGTTCAATTATTGGGGTTTTGAAGGTAGGAAAAGATATTGCTCAGATGAGACTCGACGATGAGCTTGTCAAAGTGGTGGATATACCTTCGCCTGAGTCTATAGTGGAGTTGCCTGAGTCTTGGAAGGAGCAATTAGACCGTTTCATAAAGAAGATGAAGGAGGATGTCGGTTCTGACAATAATAGCACAGAGCTTGTTAAGGATGGTGAAGAGTATAAGAAGCCTGTCACAGTAGGAAAGGATGAGGATTGCTTGAATGAGCGGTATGAAAAGATCGTTAAGGATGGGGTTCTATTGTTTGATACCTGTTTGAATTTGCAGGTTCAGCGTACAAGGGACATGATTTCTTCCGCAGTCTATGACCAACAGTTTAGAGAGTTACAGAAGGACTTCGCCAGGCGTATGAAGGATGTAGATGATCAGAGTGCATATTTACGCGAAGTTATTCGCAGGATGAATGTAGCAACAGATACTGTTTCTGTTCGGGATTGTATTATGCGTCTAAGTGATAATAAAATGATTTTAAGTGATAGCGATTTTGAGGATTTTTTGAGGGGTAAGAAGTCTATCGAACTATGATGTAGATGGAGTGTGGACGTAAAAATGTGTGGAGCCTTCTGATTCGTGTAATCGTTTTATGTTTTATATGTAAAAAATGGAAAGTGAGCGTAGAAAAAAAGTAAGAGAAGAGCTTGGATTGTCTCAGCGTGAAGAAAAAAATGTTGAGAATGAGGCTTTCCGTAAGGAGGCAGAGCGCAAGGCAAGAAAGGATAGTGAGAGGGATAGGCTCATGTCTCTGTGGTCGTATAGATTCATGGAACGTGTAGCGAGGTATATGGATAAGTATTACCTTGATCCAATAATAGGTTTCTTTATGCCTGCAGGCTTAGGCGATTTTCTTACAGGGGTTCTATCTGTTCCGTTCGTGTATTATAGTTTGTGTGTCGTAAGGTCTGTTCCATTAACCCTTGCTGTAGTATGTAACATGCTTATAGATATGGTATTAGGAATGATACCATTTGCCGTTGGGGATATAATAGATATATTTCATAAGTCGTATAATAAGAATTTGCATTTGATAGTGGGGTATGTGAATGACGATAGACGTGTCATTTCTCAGGTGCGTAAAAAGTCTTTTTGGTTTGTTGTCGTGATAATATTACTTTGTGTTATAATGTATTTTCAAGTTATATTCCTGATTTGGTTGGCAAAGAAATGGATGAACTTTGTGGGGTGAGGATATGGATGAGGAAGTTTTTGGGGTGGGTGAAGATAAGTATAAAATGGCTAAAAAACGTTTTATGTTGGATAACACATATTTTTGTATTGAACGTGTCGATGATTTCTTTACCTTTGTGAAAAAGGTTAAAAGTTTTTCTATGGATAATGAGCATAATATTATGAATGAGGATCATAAGAAGTTGTTAGCAGGATTAGTATGGCAGTCCGTTGGGTGGAATGCCACTCGAAGCGATATAGAGAAGGCTATGAAATACTATCCGATAACCTATGATGATGTGATGAATCATAGGGACTATTGGTTGAGTTTGCGTAAGCGCTGTGACTCTTTTGAAATCTCTTCTACTTAAGAATCTTTTAAGTGGAAAGTGAAGAATGAAGAATGAAGAATGAAGAATGAAGAATGTAATCGTATAATCGTAAGAACTCAAAACATCAAGACCATAAAAAAACAACACAAAGACCTTAAAACCTTAAAATCTTAAATCTGCAAGGCTCTTCAAATGGCAATAGTCAAAAATTACGTTTCGTAAGATGTTTTGACAAAATTTTCGCATTTATTTATGGCACTTAATAATTTTATTTGTATCTTTGTATATACTTTACGGGATTCAAATTATGAAATCGTATAGAAAGAACAAGATGTAGCACATGCTTTATTATAGTCATGAAACTAATTAACGTCTATAAACTAATTATAAAAACAATTTATTATTTATGAAAAATATTTTACTCTTATTTATGGCATTATTTGTGTTGACTGCTAATGCTCAAGAAAGTAAAACAATCACCGTTGAAGGAGTAGATTATAATGTTATTCCGATGGTAACGGCAAAGGCTCTTGTCGACGGAAGTTCGAATCTTAAATTTTCTTTTGCTACTAATCGTGAATCTGATGTCTATGCTATTGATTTTGGAAATGGAGAACTTCAAACGGTTTCTGTGAAGAATAAAAATATCTCTGCTAAGGTATACATTTCTAATGTAGCCCTTGGCGAAGGAAATATTACAATATATGCAAATGAGGATGTGGCTTATTTCGGTCTCACTGAGAATAATACTGTAAGGGACCTTGACTTGTCTAAATTGACAAATGTGGAGGTTATCAACGTGGCAAAAACTGCTGTTTCTTCTGTTGATGTATCAAAGGCTACCAAATTAACATCATTCACTTTTAAGAACTCAAAGCTCACAAGTCTTGATTTGAGAAATAATACGGCCTTGACAGATAATGGACTTTATGTTAATGATAATGAGCTAAAATCTCTTATCTTGCCTGCAAATAATAGCTTGACGACTATTTCATGTCAAAATAATAACCTTGAAGAGCTTGATCTCACTTCTTCCACAAAACTGCAGTATCTTACTGCTCGTGAAAACAAGTTGAAGTATTTGGATTTAAGTCATTGTCCTGAATTGATTACTATTACTGTAAATGATAATATTTTGGATTCTATAAATATGACAAATGTGGATAAGGCTACGACTGTAATCTTAAAAAACAATAATATATCTAAGATTATAGGAATGAAGACTGATGGGATTACTACTAAGTTGAATGTGGAAAACAATAAGCTTTCTTTTACAAGTATTCCTGACTATCCAGTCAATATCACTAAGGCAAAGAACTTTACTTATGCTCCTCAGGCACCTTATGAAGTGGTTTCCAAAATAACAAGTTCAGAATATGTTTTAGACCTTACTTCTCAGCTTTATGCAAAGGGAATACTTGAATCAGATGCAACAACATCTTTTTCATTTGTTAAAGAGGATGGATCAGCGTTAGTAAAGGGTACTGATTATTTTGTTATAGCACCAGGTAAGTTTAATTTCCTTTCTGCAAATGCTAATATTCATGGAGTACTTGAGAATGAAGCGTACCCTCTTTTTACATCGGATAATGCTTTTGTAACAACTTCTTTTAATGTTACAGAGGGTGTTGTTACAAATATTGTTGATATGTGTGATTCTGCTGCTGATGGCAAAATATATACTCTTCAAGGCATTCAAATTGACGAGATCTCTGCCCCAGGTATTTATATCAAGAATGGTAAGAAGTATATTGTTAAGTAAATGCGTTTGAGTAAATTTTTTGAACACGGAAGAAATGGAAAGAGTAGTAAGAATAATAGCGTTTTGCCTTCTTAATACACATATTTTCCATAATTTCCGTGTTCAAAAATATTATGTAAGGGTGTTGGTAGTACAAAGAGAAACAGTTTTTGGTATCTCATTCTTGTACTACAACCTATAACAGTTCAATTTATTCCTTCCATGTTAACATTGCAGCTCCATAACTATCGTCGTTAGTCTCCATATTTATAGACGATGGTAATTGTTGGTCTCTGTCGAATGTAAATGTGATTTTTTGGTTGTTATATTCTGTATAATTTCCTATTTTATATCCTTCAAAACAACTTGGGTAGTATGTGATATTTTTACCGAAGAATCCACCTATCCACATGTACTGATCAAATTCGTTTAATGAGAAGAATGGGATAGGGTTTATCCAACCTCCATATTTACCGACTTTAATTCTTGAATATTCTATATTTGTTAAATAGTTATAGTTATTATTAGAGTCTTTTATATTTGTGATACAACCATTTTCCCAAGTTATGTTTATCTTTTTGCCATTAGTGTCGTCTGATATATTTATAAGATAGTCATTTTCATCATATTCATACGAGTATGTTATGTTTTCTAATGTACTTGACACAATTTTTCCTTCCTTGAGTTTGTATTCGACGCTTTCGTTGTCTATGTTTGTTCCTATGATAGAAACATAATTTACGGAAATTATATTATCGTTTTCAAGTTTTGAATAATCGATACTTATTTTTTCTGTATTATACGTATCTGTATTTTCTATTATTTTTACATCTGTGAGCTGTCCGATACTGTTGTATGTTAATGTTGAAGATGTAGTGTATTGTTTTCCACTTTCTATAGAAGTAGCATTGATATTTGTGATTTTTGAATTGTTAACTTCTATCTGTTTAGTATCATCATTGTCATCGTCAGATCCACATGAGACAAAGCATAATGATACAAGTACTGAGAGTACTAAAATCCACTTGTTACTTAATTTCTTCATTTTTGATAATTTTAATTAATTTTTGTTGTTCTAATTTTTTTGATTTTTATTTTCTTCGAAAGTTCATTTTCGGGGTGCAAAGATAGATAAAAATAAAATATCTGTATATAGGCTGATACGAAATCTTTGTGCAAAAAAATATAAAAATAAATTCGCATGATCTTTTTTTGCCTTTAGGCAATATTGGTCTGCGAACTTTCAGTTGTGAGAAAGACCCAAAAATAATAGGGGAGTATCATCCATCTTTATTAAGACTTTTGATACTCCCTTATGTAGTTTTTACTTATAGCAAGTGCGGCATTTCCGAACTTGTAAAGTGTTATATAATTTAAGTTACTTATCTAACACGGAACTTCTTACCATTCTTTATATATATTCCTGGTTTGAGATTATCTGTGTTAGCAATTATTCTTCCATCTATAGTATAAATCCTGTTACTTCTGCTATCCTCTTCTTTCTTAGTTGCAGAAATGCCAAGTTCATATTCGTAGTCGTCAAGTGTGCGAATTTGGCTGAATAAGTCCCAACCATACGTTGCTTTATAATTATCCAAGCTCTCTGTTGGAACATATAAAGTACATCTTTTCAAGAAACTACCATAAAAAGGTTCTGAAGTAAATTCTATAGGGGTAGGATTTTTTGCAATAACCTTAGTTAGCTTTAGACAAGAATATATACCTGTAGTGTCAATAAATGTACATGTAGCAGGAATTGTTATTGTTTGTAGGTAGTCACATTCATAGAATGCTTTGCTGGCTATTGTTTCTACAGTTTCAGGAATGACATATTCCTTATTTGTGTTACCTGCTGGGTAGAGTATTATTTCTGTGAAGTCTTTATTAAAGAGAACGCCATCTTCGTCTGAAGCATAATGTTGGTTTTCTTCGTCTACTCCCA
>JAILIJ010000051.1 GCA_024695315.1 Bacteroidaceae bacterium | reverse complement strand
CGATTCTTTAGAAATACATCTTTAGATATTGCTGTATGCAGAAGCTCCATGAGATCATCCTTTTCCAACGATTTAAGAACATAGACTTGACATCTACTAAGTAGAGGACGAATTACTTCAAACGACGGATTTTCGGTGGTTGCTCCTATAAGAGTAACAACACCTTGTTCGACGGCACCAAGTAGAGAGTCTTGTTGTGATTTACTGAAACGGTGAATTTCATCGATGAATAGGATAGGAGAAGCTGTGTTTCCGCTTTCGCTTTGTCCGAAAAAACGCGATGCTTTTGCTTTATCAATCACCTCTCTGACTTCTTTAACTCCGGATGTAACAGCACTGAGAGTGAAGAAAGGAACATCAAGAGTTTTTGCAATAATGTTAGCAAGCGTAGTTTTTCCTACACCAGGAGGTCCCCAAAGGATAAAAGAACTTATACGTTTTTGTTCTATCATTCTTCTTATGACTGCACCTTCACCCACAAGGTGTTTTTGTCCGATGTAATCATCAATAGACTGTGGACGTAATCTTTCTGCAAGTGGTGACATGATTAAAATATTTATCTTGAAAATAACTTTAATATTAAACTGTACATATAAATATATATACAATGGATTTTTACATTTGTATAAGTACTGAAATCGTTTGTGTACTTTAATTACAAAGTATTTTATTGTCTTTATAATTTGCAAATTTAATGAAAATATATGTTAACATCAAAAAAAATGATATATGAGATTAAATTTTTTAGGAGTAAAAGGTGTAATATTGAAATTTATTTATAACTTTGCATGCTGATTTATGCGCTTTTAGTAATAATATGAGACAATTAAAGATTACCAAGAGTATCACGAACCGTGAAAGTGCATCACTTGATAAGTATTTGCAGGAGATCGGTCGTGAGGATTTGATTACAGTTGAAGAAGAAGTTGAACTTGCAGGTAAAATCCGTAAAGGAGGTCCTGAAGGTCGTCGTGCTTTAGAGAAGTTGACAAGAGCCAATCTTCGTTTCGTCGTTTCTGTAGCAAAACAGTACCAGAACCAGGGTTTAAGTCTACCTGACCTCATCAATGAGGGTAATCTGGGCCTTATAAAGGCAGCCGAGAAATTTGATGAGACGCGAGGATTTAAGTTCATCAGTTATGCTGTATGGTGGATTCGACAGTCTATCTTACAGGCTCTAGCAGAACAGTCACGAATTGTTCGTCTTCCACTTAATCAGGTTGGCTCTCTAAACAAGATTAGTAAAGCGTTCTCTAAATTTGAACAGGAGAATGAACGTCGCCCTTCACCAGAGGAATTGGCTGACGAACTTGCTCTTCCTGTTGATAAGGTGGCAGATACGATGAAAGTATCAGGACGCCATATCTCTGTTGATGCACCATTTGTAGAAGGCGAAGATAATAGCCTCCTTGATGTGCTTGTAAACGATGATTCTCCTATGGCAGACCGTTCTCTTGTAAACGAGTCATTGGCAAAAGAGATAGATCGTGCTCTTGACACTCTTACAGAAAGAGAAAAGGAGATTATCAAGATGTTCTTTGGAATTGGTGAACAGGAGAAAACGTTAGAAGAAATTGGAGATCGTTTTAATCTTACTCGTGAGAGAGTTCGTCAAATCAAGGAAAAGGCTATCCGTAGGCTGAGAGCAAACTCTCGAAGCAAGCTTCTTAAGTCTTATCTTGGATAAGCATAAGGAATTAACTCGGGGGACTAATAATCCCCCGTTTCATGTTTAAAAACCTAAATTTAATAAATTATAACATACTTTATGAAAATTAAACTTTTGATTATAATTTCACTTCTTATAGGATCTGTTTCTTCTTATGCGCAGATGAACGGTGGTTCTGGAAGACCTCCAATGGATGGTAAAGCTCCTGCAGCTCTTAAAGGAAAAGGTGGACCGGAAATTAAAAATAATGGAAGTAAGAATAATAAAAAGAATATAAATGAATATATAGACGAATTTAAGAAGACGGACGGACAAGTCTATATATTTGGATTTTCTCAGTCTTTTGGTGATACAATATCATACATTACAGATGTTAATCTTATCGATAGTTTGAGCATTGAGAAGAAAACTAAATTCTTGCCTTTTAGATATGAATTTAGTATTCAGCTTAAGGAATATCTAGAGGGTAAGTTAGGATTAAAATTACAGACGACAAGTATCTTCTATGGAAAGAATAAATCAAAAATGGAGAAGAAGCTTGCCAAGCTAAAAAAACGTTACCTTAATATGGAGCATTCAACGATTGTTCCTGTTAAAGAAGATGATTTCCATTTTGTACACCCGTTAGATAAAATGAGAGAATTTTCGTCTGGCGCATTCACATCTGATCAGAAATGAGAAATTGCTACGGTTTTAAATATATTTGGCTTTTATTTATAGCATTACAAACGTTATTTGTTTCATGCCATGATGATGACGGTCCTGACTTTGTGACTGTTAAAGCTAAACGTACCGTAGTGTTTTATATTGCTGCAGAAAATGGTATCGAGACTAGTCTATATGATGATGTTACTGAGATTCTTGAAGGTGCAAATAGTTTAGAGGATAGTTGTCGTGTTGTGATTTTTATCGATGATACAGACAATCCACGCATATATAGCGTTGATAATACTACTCAGTATACGGACATAAATTTTTTAGTTCCTGATTATTCGTATGATGAAGATTTCAATTCTTGTTCTGAAGAAGGTTTTACCAACGTAATGAATTATATTTTTAAGCATTATTCTTCAGAATCTTACGGACTTGTAATGTGCTCGCATGGCTCAGGATGGTTACCGTCTACATATGCTTTAGACTACTCTTCAGAATCAGCAATACGAAAATCTTTTGGTGTTGATAATTGAAAAAACACATCGGCATCAGCAGGAAGTCAGATGAATATAACTTCATTGGTAAACGTATTGAAAAAATGTCCACACCTTGATTTTCTTATGTTTGATGCATGCTATATGCAATCTATAGAAGTAATATATGAATTAAGATCGTGTGCTGATTATATCATAGGAACACCGGCAGAGACTCCTGCAGATGGAGCGCCATATCAATTGATCCTTCCAATGTTCTTTAATACGGAATTTACTCCATCAGATATTATTGAAACTTATTATAATTCTTATATTAATTGGAGATCTTCGTGTGGTGTAGTGTTTTCTGTTGTAAAAAGTGCTGAATTAGATATTTTTTATTCTGCCACGAGAGAAAAGCTGTCGAAATATAAAAGTTCGATATATGATATGAATTTGTTATCTGTATCCCAATATTTGAATCTATATATGGATAGATGGGATTACAATGTAAAATTGTATGATATCAAAGCATTTATGCATGCCGTTCTATCTGATGATGAATTTGCAGAATGGTTGACAGCACTTGATGGAATTTTAGACTCGTATAAGATAAGTTCTTCAATATATTCAGAAGAAGATCCACATGGAATTATTCATATTGATAAGGATTTATGTTGTGGCATTTCTGTATCACTTCCTCCGTCATTAAATACAACCAATGAACGCGTGGTATCTGCTTATGGTAATTTGGAATGGAGTCTATGGTAATCGTTTAATCTAAGAAAAAGAAAAATAATAATGCAGACTGTTTTTTATAAAGTTGCAGGTCACACATATAAGTTGACTTTTGCAGATGACAATAATAGTAAGGAAATAATCAAATCCAGCGAGCCTTTTATTGTGGAAGGTTTAACTGATGGTACTCAACTATTGTTTGAGTTGATAGTGGATGATACTTTCCGTCCTGATAAGAAAGGTGAGGAGATAGGGCAATTTGATTGTGGTGGATGTGATTATGGTGTATATCAGCTTGCTGACGGAACATATCAAATTTTGATAAGAGATTATAAAGATAATCAATGTGCTCTTCTTGAAGTAAAAGAAGATTTTACGATTGGACATGTTGCTTTGAATGGTGATTATACTATGCGCAATTTTGGTCTAAATAATACATTGATGTTGATGTATGCCTTTTCTGCCGCACTTAAAAATACGGTATTAATGCATTCTTCTGTTGTACGTAAGGATGGCAAAGGGTATATGTGCCTAGGAGAAAGTGGTACTGGTAAGAGTACACATACAGGACTATGGCTTAAGTATATTGAAGGTACAGATCTTATGAATGATGATAATCCTGTCGTGAGAGTGACTGATGATGGAATTGCTCGTGTATATGGTTCACCATGGAGTGGCAAGACCCCTTGCTATAGAAATGTAGAGGCTCCTATAGGCTCTTTCATTCAGTTGAGACAAGCCCCATATAATAAGATTACTCGTGAGTCGACAATAGAGGCATTTGCATCACTTCTTCCATCATGTTCTGTAATGAAGTGGGATGAAAAAAAATATAAAGGCATTTGTTCTACTGTAGCAAAACTTATTGAAAAGGTGCCTAATTTTCTGTTGGAATGTCTTCCTGACGAAGCTGCATGCAAACTTTCATACACAACTTGTAGTAAAGCCGCAGACAAGTAGAGTCGAGTAAATAATTATCCATGAAATAACATGGATGATTTCAACATAAGAACATTATTATAGGTGAGTTATGATAGAGACAGATATAAATGTTGCTTTTATGCAAAATGATGTGTTCATCCCTGAATTATTGAAGTTGGTGAATGCAGGACATCAAGTTACAATAAGGGCAAGAGGATATAGTATGCGTCCTTTTATAGAACATAATCGTGATGATCTCGTTTTGGGAAAGCTTACGAGACCAGTAAGAGTCGGAGATGTTGTGCTTGCCGAAATATCAAAAGGTGTTTATGTATGTCATCGTGTTGATGCTGCAGGTGATACGCGGCTTCGTCTTAGAGGAGATGGAAATATCGGTACTACGGAACTATGTAATAGGGAAGATGTCAGAGCAATGTTAGACTCAGTTGTTCGTTTAGGTAAGACTTATGATCTTGCTACATCGAAAACATGGAAGGTCTACTCGTGGATTTGGGTTCGTCTTATTCCCGCACGAAGATTCTTTTTAATTTTATATCGTCTATTTTGGCTTCATCAGATTCCTAATAATATTCGAAGGATGGTTCCTAAACCAATAAGAACTTTTATAAAACGATTAATCAAAAAACAATAGTATATGAAAATTAAAGATGGATTTGAATTGATGACTGTTTGTGATCAGAACATTGTCATTTCACATGGTAAACAAAATATTAATTTTTCTAAAGTTATCACTCTTAATGAGTCTGCCTCTTTGGTTTGGAATGCTTTGATGGGAAAGGATTTTACAGCTCAAGACGCAGCAAATGTTCTCACATCAGAGTATGAAATAGACGAGGCTACAGCATTGGCTGACTCTGAAAAATTAATAAATGATTGGGTATCTGCAGGCATTGTAGAATAAGTATTTTTATCATAGCAGCTATTATGTTTACAACAGTAGCTGCTATGAGCTTTTAGCATACGTTTTTATGGCAGATGTAAAAATTGAAGGAAGTTGGAAGAAGGAGTTACAGTCTGAATTTGACAAACCTTATTTTGAAAATCTCATAAAGTTTGTTAAGGATGAGTATTCAAAATTTACTGTTTATCCTCCAGGTCATCTAATATTTAATGCTTTTAACTTATGTCCATTTGAGAAAGTTAAGGTTGTTCTTATTGGACAGGATCCATATCATGAACCAGGTCAAGCACATGGACTGTGTTTCTCAGTAAATGATGGAGTGCAATTTCCTCCATCACTAAACAATATCTTTAAGGAAATAAAGGATGATATTGGTTCTGACATTCCTGCTTCTGGCAATCTTACTCGATGGGCAGAACAAGGTGTTTTATTACTTAATGCTACGCTTACAGTAAGAGAGCATGCTGCAGGAAGTCATCAGAAGCATGGATGGGAAGAATTTACAGATTCAGTTATTCGCCATATTAGCATAAATCGTGAAGGAATTGTTTTCATACTTTGGGGCAGTTATGCACAGAGTAAAGCACAGTTGATCGACACTTCCAAACATTATATATTAAAAAGTGCCCATCCTTCACCATTGTCAGCATATAGAGGATTTTTTGGAAATCATCATTTCTCTTTGGCAAATGATTATCTCTTGAAAAGAGGACAAGAGCCTATTAAATGGTAATTATAGTTTCATTTATACAAAAACAAATTTTCTACTCAAATGAAAGTAAAAGTATTATTTACAATCTTGGTTGCAGGTTTGTGTTTAGCATCATGTAGCACAAAATCATCTGCGGTAAGCGATCTTCGTAGCTTGTCAAACGATATTCAAGAAAATGGCTCTACATATACAGTAGAGGAGTGGAAGGCTGTGAAGAATAAATTTGAAAAGGTTTCTGAAAAAATCAACAAGTATGAGTATACTGCTGAGGAATATGAGGAAATTGGCGAGCTGAAAGGCAAATGTGTTGCTTATTTTGCTAAAGGAGTCGTAAATAATGTGACAAACAAGATTACTAATGTTGCCAATCAAATAAAAGGTGTGGTAAATGGGGTAAAGGATGCTTTTAAGACAGACAATAAGCAGTAAAGTCTGCTATGTAACTCAATATATTAACCATATAAAAATCAAAACCTTTCCTTTATGGCCTTAATCTAAAAAGAAATAATAAGGACATAACGGAAAGGTTTGTTATATATATAAATGTTATTTTTAGATTATATATCACTTTGCAGTTTGATACCTTTGCCGTCAATGTCCGTGGAAGCATTCTGATGACGGGGGAGTTTATCAAGCACCGTGGCGATTACGGCAGGATAATTAATCTTTCCACCGATGCAGCACAGGTCTTTGCCGGTCAGATTACATACGGAGCAAGCAAGGCGACTTTGGAAGCACTCACCCGCAGTATCGCCCTTGAAGTCGCAAA
>JAILIJ010000050.1 GCA_024695315.1 Bacteroidaceae bacterium | reverse complement strand
GCAATAATCATTGGCACAACTCCTACTGCTGTTGTAGCGGTCGTAAGGAATATAGGCACCATACGGCGTTTTCCTGCATCGAAGGCAGCATCACGAACGGTCCAGCCTTTACGTACCAGTCCGTTTGCATGTTCAAATATCAGAATTTCATTTCTCATTATCATACCCATAAGAGTTATGATTCCGAAAACCGCTGTCACGCCTATAGCTCTATTCATCAAGGCCAGTCCTATGAGTGCTCCAGGAATACATAGCGTTAGGGCTATAAGGCACGTGATGGTGAGTTTGTATTGCTTGAAATTGAAAAGAAGGAAGAGGAATATTATGATAACTGCTATAGTAAGTCCAGAACCGAGAGTCTCGCTTGTCTCAGCATCATTTTCTGGTTCTCCACCAACTTCAAAACGAACGCCCTGAGGAAGTTGTATCTTTTCGTGGACGATATTTTGTATTTCAGAGTGTAGACCTTGAGAGAGAATATTTCTCTTTAGATCACATGTTACGGTGATACAGCGTTCACCCCCACGGTGAAGGATATTTGTTGAAGTCCAGGTTGGTTGTGTCTGAGCTATCTGTCTTAATGGGACAGAGGTACCTAAAGTGGAGACGTATATGTCCTGTATATCACCTGCATCCATGGACTCTTTGTTTTTGTCCTTGATGACGAGAGGTATTTCATAGTCGTCTTCCCATATTTGTCCAACCTTCATGTTGCCTGTTGATAAGGCCAGCTGTAGTTCGGCCGTTGTTCTTGTTACACCAAGTTGACTTGATGCGATAGGGTCTAAACTAACTTCTATGAGCGGACGAGCCTCATGCCAGTCTGTGTGGACATTCATCAGATTAGGATTTTTTCTCATTTCTGACATTAGACGTTCTGCCACTTCTCGTAGGCTGTCAGCATCTTCACCATAGAATCGGTATTCAAATGGATTGTAGTTCTGGAAATCCAACTGTTTGAACTTTACGAAGGCATTAGGATAATGTTCGCTTAATAGCGGTTCGTATTTGTCCAAAATATTTACCGTGGCTTCATTTGATGTAGTATTGACAATCATTTGAGCGTAATTTCTTCCAGCCACCTTTGGAGCATAAGCGGTGTGGAAACGAGGAGAAGAACATCCAACAAAAGTTGTTATGCTGACAATTTCTTTTTCCTTCTTTAGCTCATTATAAACAGAATCGACTAATTGTTTAGTATCAGCAAGGCCAGAGCCTGTAGGAAGAGTGATTTCTACGGCAAACTGATCTCGGTCGGCAACAGGCATCATACGTATCTTAAGACTTGGCACTATAAGGATGATTGATGCGCCGATAATGCATATAGCGCCTAAAATCGTCTTCTTAGGATTATCGAAAGTCCATGTCAAGACTTTATTATAATAATCTTGTACATAGTCTGTGATACTCTTTTTTTCAGGATTGGTATTTATTTCTTCTTCGGTTACTGTGCTGATTCGGCTTGTTGGTTGGCTGGCGTCTACATGTACGGTTTTTGTCTTTTTCCTCTTTTTAATCATGGTAATTTCCATGATTGGGATGACAACTACGGCAAGAACAAGACTTACCATAAGATTGATGAATATTGTCCAAGGCAACCATTCTATAAAGTCGTGCATCGTTCCTTTCATTACGAATAGGAATGGGAAGAAGATAACTGAGATACAAAGGGTAGCAAGCATCATCGGCATGAAATAGTTTTGGGCTGATGCTGCTGCAGCATGCCAACGACTCATGCCACGATTTAGATATTCAAGATATCCGTCAAGTACGACAATAGCGTTATCTACAATCATACCAAGAACGATGATAAGACCGGCTAATGTTACGGTGTTAAGCGGTATGCCTACCATGTACATTACACCTATGGAAATGAAGGTGGATAGTGGTACTGTTATGCCGGCTACAACGGCTGTACGCCATGGGAAGAGAATGAGCATTACGATCACGATAATAATCATTGACTCAATAAGATTTAGCATGAAGTCGGAAACACTCTGTTCTACGACTTTTGCTTGATCTGCTATTCGACTTACGCTGACATCCTTAGGTAGTTTATTTTTCGTAAATTCATCAAGGACTTCTTGTACTTCTTTGCCGTATTGGACAATATTATTACCCTCAACCATTTCGAGAGAAAGCAGAACACATGGGTGGCCATTGTATTCTATATAGCTTTCCGTCATATCATATTCTCGCTTTATATCGGCAACATCTTTTACACGTACTACTTTGCCCCCGTTTGAGTATATGATTTGATTCTCGATTTCTTCTTCGCTGCAAACAGAGGAACTAACATGTATAGGAATATCCTTCTCCAGTCCAGAAATACTTCCGCTCATTGTTGTCAAACCTGCAGATTGTAATGCCTGCATCATAGTGATTTTACCTATCCCGTAGGCAGAAAGTCTTTTTTGGTCGACATATATGCTTATCTGTTCCTTTGTGTCGCCATAAAGGTTTACGTTGCTTACAGAAGGTATACGACGTAGGGCATCTGCCATATCATCGCTGTATTTTTTCAAGTCTCGGTATGATCGGCTGTTGCTCTCGATAGCTATGAGTAGGGCAGAAGCGCTACCAAAGTCATCATTTACAGATATGGCCAATACGCCAGATGGAAGGCTCTGGCTTTTGAAGGTGTTAAGCCCATGTTTTATCTTTGACCATACTTCATCCTTATTGTTTACGTTATCTTGTAACTCGACCATGGTTACACACATTCCATTGCTCGATGTCGTAGTAGTCTTATTTCTTTTTACTTCATCATAAGTGAACAAATAGCGTTCAAGTGGCTTGGCTACTTGTTCTTCTACTTCTTCGGCCGTTGCACCAGGGTAGACGGCAACAACAACACCTTGTCTTACGACAAAATCAGGAAATTCTGCCTTACCCATCTTGTCAAAGCCGATAAGTCCAAAAATGAAGGCGATGACTACTAATAGGAAGGTGATACGATAGCTTCGCATCAACCATCCAACCCAATTATTTTTCATAATAATTATACTATATGATATTGTTGAACTGAATGACTAAATCTCTGTTATTGCGGAAGATTCGCTAAGCTTTTGGTAGCCTTCTGTGATGACTCGGTCACCTATTTTTACATTTCCGTAGATAGCGATTCGGTTACCACGTGTTTTACCAATATTTACTTCTGCTCGTTTGGCTTTCCCGTCTTTGGCAACCCATACATACATTTTGCCATCGGCACTTCGCTGAACAGCGGTAATTGGAACGGTTAGGCTTGTTTTTGTGCTGTCGCTGTCAGAAAGGCTATTTTTAATATTTACGTCAGCAACCATGCCTGGTAGTAAATCCTTATCTTTGTTTTCTACGTTGATTCTTATTGTATAAGAACGTGTTATAGCGTCAGCTTGTACGCCTTTTTCTATAAGACCGCCATTTAGCGTTTTCTCTATAGCCCCGATTCTTATTGTTGATGCGGAATTTGAGGCTATGTTTGTAATCTCTTTTTCAGGAATATTTACCTTAATTTTCACATCGTCAATTTTTAGTATTGTACATACGGTAACGCCTGGGAGGGCTGTTTCTCCAGCACTCATGCGCTTTTCCCCGATAACACCGTTTACTGGCGCGTATAGATTACAGTCTTTGAGAGCTTTTTGTGCCATTTCTAAAGTTGCTTTTGCTTGTTCTACTTGGCTTTCAACCTCAACCCATTTCATATCTGATATGGACTGACTGTCATGGAGTGCTTTCATTCTTGTGTAAACATCGGAGGCTTGTTTCATTTGTGCCTCTGCATTAGCTAGGGTATTTTGACATTGGACAGGATCCATCTGAGCAATGAGTTGCCCTTTCTGTACCACCTGACCTTCTTCTATACACATCTTTAGAAGAGTGCCCATTCCTGTAAAACTTACGGAAGTGCTTTCTTCGGCTTCTATTTCACCTACATAACTACTTACATTTAAGTCTGAATTCCCTGATACAATCTCGGTTTTTACCCTTGTAGGACTTATCGTCTTATCTTCTGTATTACTCGTACATCCTACAAACATTAAAGTTGAAACTGTAGCTAAAAATAAAGTTTCTTTTTTCATATTATGACTATTTTATAATTTGTGATTTTTAACTTTGCTTTTTCTTTTTCTAAATTTTTTTATGAAGAAAAGTGGTATAATATAGAAGTTTCAAATTACTTCATTCGTATTAATTCAAACATATAATTAACATATAGGAGATATTGAAAAATTACGAATACCACGTTGATTTCGGGCGCAAATTAACGAGTAAAAAACGGCATATCGAACAAGAATATCACCTGCAATATGTTCTATTTCTCTTACTTATGTTCTGATTCTGTGCTTTAGAGTAATTTGAAGGTGAAATAGAATAATTACCTTTCAGTAGAATACATTATCTTTGTGGAAAAATAGAAAATATATAGGTATTTCCATAAATGGATAATGCTAAAAAGAAAAAAATAACAATTACTCAGATTTTGAAAG
>JAILIJ010000333.1 GCA_024695315.1 Bacteroidaceae bacterium | reverse complement strand
ATAAAAGATTATATATGAACAACAAAATATCATTATTCAATAATAATCGAAATAACTTTATTGATGTTCATATTTTTTAGACGAAAGATATGCTATATTCAGATATGGATTTATTATGTCAAATATTACTAAAATGTAAATAATAAGGTCAAAATATAGTTAAACTTTCATAAATTTTTCGAACGGTATTCGTCGAGTTCTTGATTTTTACTAATCAGTACATTAAATTTGTAATACATCTGACGACATGCGTCAAAACTCCATTTTCAAAGAAATGTGATAAGAATTTTAAGAAATAAATATCGATTCTTATCATCAATAAAATTCAAATCCAATTCGAAGGATTTACGAAGGAGATACGAAGCGTTGTCGAAGGATTTGGGGTAAATAAATATGCCTTGACGTAAGTAAGTCTTTTGAAAAACATGAAATTAATCACATAAATATTTTTTACAAAAAATCCGTTAATCTAATAGGGAATTTCGAATACTTAGAATTAAACATAATCGTCATTACATTCAAAAAACTTTATTGTCATATATTCTAAGTAATTCATAATAAATAATAATTACTTGTCCTTAAAATATTTATGAATCTTAGGATTAACCTTTCCTAAAATTTTACGAGTCAGACTATGACTCCATCCTGTAAAGACAAGAACGATAATTGTACTTACAAATACTGAAACAACGATTGGTAAGAACTCAGCTTCAATAACATCAAAATACAGCATCAAAGCAACGCCTGGTGGTACAAAGAAAAATCCCATATTAGCAACAAGAAAATCTGAAAGTCGAGAAACCGAATTCTCTTTGACAACGCCTAGTTTCAAAAGAAGAGTAAGTAATAGCATTCCAATAACACTTGAAGGTACTGGAACATTCGTGAGCCATACAAAAAATTCGCCAGCAGCCAAGCAGCCAATAATAATAGCTAATTGCTTAAAGATATCCATAATATATAGTTATATTCATAATAAATTGATATTATTCAAATATAATCAATACTTAAATAATACCGATTGTTTGAAGTAATATGCTTGAGAAAATGGCAGTAAAAACACCATTCAATATAAGGCCAAGACTTGCAAACGCCCCCAACTGTTCGCCCCTATCCATGGCGGCAGAAGTTCCAACAGCATGCGAAGCCGTTCCAATAGAGAGGCCCTGAGAATCAGGTTGTTTTATTCTTCCAAACTGGAGTACTCTAAACCCAATCATAGCTCCGAGAATGCCTACCATGACTACAATTGCAGCCGTTAATGAAGGAATACCACCCAAAGTACGAGTTACTTCCATCGCAATAGGAGTTGTAACCGACTTAGCAGCAAGTGATAGTACCACTTCTTTACTAGCCCCTAACCATTTTGCTATCAGGACAACAGATAATATACCTGTTATACATCCCACAAATTGAGATACAACAATAGGCACAATTTGTTTTCTAATAACAGAAAGATGACGATATAATGGCACCCCAAGCGCAACAACGGCCGGTTTGAGCCAAAAATCTATTTTTGATCCACTCGACTGATAAATCTCATAATCTATCCCAGTTGATTTTAGAAATAGAATAAGTATAGCAACACTTATCAAAATAGGATTAAGAAAAGACCACCCTAATTTCTTTTGAAGAAACTTTGATAGGAAATAAACACCAAATGTCAAAGTAAGAAGAAAATATTCATTTTGTAAATACTCCATACATTTTTATAACTTTTACATACACAAAATAAGAGGTTATCCTAAACTACAAATAGCTGAAGAACAGATAGAAGATTATAGTTTTCACAAGATGAATCCATCCGTTTTACAGCATCTCTTAACAATTTATGACGCAAAATTATAAAAAAATCACATTTGATGTACCACAAGAAATAATAATTTCACACAATACACTCCATTTTTCTGGAACAAAAAAAAAAAAATCACCTTATAACTTCAGTAAATTCAGGTTTTGAGCCATCATGTACACTTATAATCACTTGAATTTTTGCATTTTCTGGTGAATCGTCATCCTTAGCTATAAAATTATAATCCGTACCTTTTGACGTTTTACGTATTCCCACAGATATTGGAGTTGCATGAAGCATCGGATATCCATCACAAGCTTGAGAAAAAATCTCCGACTCTGCCCCATTTACTGTATATTGAGGAGAATAATCAGGATACACTTCATAGTCCCCGTCAATAATTCCATGTGATTTGAGAAAATAATCTATTTCATCACATGCGGCAGAATCAATACGAACAGTTCTAATACCGAAAGCTATAGTTGGGGCCAAATTATCATTTATGCTAACAAGGCTATGAATACCGCTACCAAGTCCCCCACTTCCAAATGTACAAAATGGAATTATACACATATCCGTTCTCAAACTATCACCATACTTTTTAACAAAAGCCTGCATAGGAGAAGCAGCGTCGCCAAACCAAATTGGATAACCAATAAACAAAGTGTCATACTCGTTCCAATGAATATCTACGTCTTTAAGTTCAGGTAGAACATTCATTTCTCTCTCCTTGCGACATCTTTCTATTGTCTGTTGGAAATCGCCAGCATAAGGTTCCACAACATCTATAGACACAATATCAGCTCCTAGTCGATGTTGAAATTCCTTAGCGACTTTTTCTGTAGCACCAGTTTGAGAATAATAAACAATAAGAGTCTTCTTCCCTTCATCGTCTTTATTATTTTTAGACTCACATGCACAAATCAAAATCAAAAATAAAAATAGAACAAATTGTCTCATAATAAATAGTATTAAAATAGTTTAGGATAATTTAAATTGTTTCTTTTTACCCACACTAAGGGTAAGTATAATTTGATTGTTAAAATAAAATATCATCTCACGACGAAATCCACTTTTAATGTAGAATAACATCACAAAATTAGAAATAAAAAAGTATATGAAATGTATTTTGATTATATAAAAAGGTAAAAGTGTAAAAAATCTTGACATTTTTATATAAAAAACGCATTCTACACAATTTATAAACACGAAATAAGAACTCAGAATAAAATAAAAACATAACTTTGTACCATACATAAACTAAAACAAATAAAATTATGTTACTAACAACAACTCCTAACATCGAAGGACACAGAATAAACCAGTATTACGGCATAGTAACTGGTGAAACAATTATCGGCGCAAATGCCTTTAAGGACTTTATGGCATCAATACATGATTTCTTTGGCGGTCGCGCATCAAGTTACGAATCTACACTTGTTGAGGCAAAAGAAACTGCCATGAGAGAAATGAAAAAAAGAGCTGAAAACATGGGAGCTAATGCTGTAATAGGTATCGATATCGACTACGAAACTGTAGGTGATACGGGAAGCATGCTTATGGTCAGCTGCAGCGGAACAGCTGTTAGAATCGACTAATAAAACATAAAAAACTCGACTATAAATTTGATATAGTCGAGTTTTTCTTTTCTAAAAAACATTTATCATAAGTCTGAAATGAAATAACACATCTGCCACTAATCCAGACTTATTTCCTCTGCTTCATAATTTTGACGCTTATCAGTAAGAGAATTAATAATAATCATAGACGGAAACATATAATTAGGATCCTTCTTCCAGAATAAAGAACGCGACATGATTCTGCCATTTCGATTCAGTTTCCCTTTGAAGATACATTTGCGATTATACATAATTTTAACCGTCTTATCAAAATCAACAAGTTCCTCTGTAATTCCCATTGCAAGCTGTCTATAGTCACATTTTGATATGTTTATAACATTATCCTTTACTTCAAGCCTCAGTTCCTTACCACGCGTGATGTCATTATCCAGAGCATAAACCCAATAAAACCATCCTCGCGTTTTCTCTTCCTGTCTCCACACAATCTTTCGAGGAAAAGGATTACGCTGAAAACGAGACATCCACTCCACGGCAGCCGTGTCGGCACGATCCATCCAATGTCCCTTGCCTTCAACGATATGTGTCTCGTGAATATACCCTTCCGGATCACATCTGCGAAGAGAATCCATTTGACCTCCACGTTCCATAGCTCTTCTGTTCCTATCATAAGCAGAATCCATACCTCCACACCAGATAGAGAAAGGAGTGTTACGTAGATTAACAAGTGACACATCACCTGGGTGTCCTGCCATCATGGACGATGCTGCCCACTTATCAGCCATTCTTGGTGCTATGCGCCACACGCCATCGCCACCTGCAGAATATCCCATTATGTAAACCTTATTGACATTTACATCCGCAAAAGCATACGCCAATTCAATCAGTCGTTGATAAAAAAGATCAAGCTTAGGCTTAAACCACATATCCCAATCATTATATGGTGCACGAGGTACAACATAAACTCCCTCCTTAGGAGAATACAACACCTTCTGATTTTCATACTGCCCATCATTTACCTCCGCAGGACAGTTGCCACCGCCATGCAGAGAAATATACATACTATACCCATCAGCAGGCTTTTCGCCAAATGTCTTAATCCAGAAAGGCATCGTTATTCCATCAATCGTGATCTTACAACTATCCCACTCTTCCTTTATAGTATGTTGTAAATAAGTCTTCCAGAGTTTCTCAAGACTACCTCTAAGATAAGTCGTTTCCTTCTCTGTCAACTTTGTTTTTCCCGTCAGCACATCAGGTTGGAACCACGTCGGATTCTGTTGGGCAGACATTCCGAGCGTAGAAATCATCAAAAATAAAAGTAATAGTATCTTGTTCATTATTCTAAATTCTAAAAGAGCATAAAATTTCACATAATAATATCTGTTAAATATATACCCAATCCTTTATTTCAGTATAATATCATAAAAACACACATCAAAATATATTCTTTAAGCCCATTCAAAGTTCTCTTTTCCTGCAGCCACTTCAAAATGATATTTCACGATACCCTTATCAGTACCAGTATACTGTCCGTTCTTACATGTCAAGGTAACCTTACGCCCGTCTCCTTCCAAGAAGAAACCTTGCTTATTCATCGCTGTCGGAGCCAAAAGAATAGATTCTATACCATCTTTGAACCATTTCGGCATATCTCCTTTATACGAACACACCTCCGCCATCTGTTTTGACTTGTGCTGTTCTCCATTCGTAAGTCCATATCCAAGAACAATCACACCAGTTGTGACAGAACCATCCGTAGATGCAGCAACAGACTTATTATATGTTCCTCCTACCCACCAGGAATTAAGGCCAAGAGTTTGCGCAAATAGCATCAACTCAGCACCATAATATCCTAATTCTTCGTCAATCCCTTCCCTATTCTTTCCAGCAAGAACAAGATAATTCTTCACATTCTTAGCAAAGAAAATCTTCATAAAAGTCCAAATGCCATTTCCGTTGTTAAGCACAAGTTTGATATTCAAATCATGTTCTTTATTTATATAGTCTATACGTTCATTCAACCGTCTAACGATATCAGCATCTATTGCCACATCCTTATACTTACGTACCGTATGACGTACAAAAATAGCCTCTTTGATTGTCATAATCGTGTCTAATTTTGATTCATGGCGCAAAGATAGTTAAAGTTTTTATAAACAGAAGGCTCTTTTTTATCAAATGTTCTTAATACATAATGCCCTAGATGTTAAATATATTTAATGTGAGTTTTTGAAATAATTAGAAATTAGTAAAAATGAAGTTAAATTGTAGTTACAAAGAGATAGTTCTGGCGAAAGACTTACCAAGAACATTCCTTTTATAATATAATTTGTAAGGTTATAGTGCCACTAAAGCGCACAACCTTCATGCAGAACATTTTATTCAGCATTGCAGAAAAATTCTTTATAACTTGCAAAGGAATTATCTTCAATGTTCAGGAAAATTTTCAAAATCACGCCGTGGTACGGTCGTACCACAGCGTGATTTTGAAAACTTATCCTTATTAATCGCATAATTCATGCCT
>JAILIJ010000320.1 GCA_024695315.1 Bacteroidaceae bacterium | reverse complement strand
ATAGTAAACTCATTGTAGTTAAGGATCTTGATGAGGTTGTGGATATTTGTAACGAATACGCTACCAGCATTTACTACCCTATCAGCAACACTCAAATAGTCCTTTACTGCAAGTATAAGATGCTCAGGTGCATATTCGTTACAAATATCCACAACCTCATCAAGATCCTTAACTACAATGAGTTTACTATACTCCAAAGACTTGGCGGCAAGTTCCTTTCTTGGAAGCCTATCAAGTTGTTCTGCTACTTCTTTGCTTACCGCCTCAGCAAGAGCCTCATTATCTGTAAACATCACAGCTTGTGAATCTGCACCATGCTCAGCTTGACTCAAAAGATCAGCTGCAACAAATGCAGGATTAGCAGTCTCATCAGCTACCACAGCTACCTCGCTTGGACCTGCAGGCATGTCAATAGCAACTTCATGCAGACTAACTTGCTGTTTGGCTGCCATAACAAACTGATTTCCCGGACCAAAGATCTTGCTTACCTTTGGAACAGATTGAGTTCCATAAGCCATAGCACCAATTGCTTGAACACCACCAGCCTTGAATATCTTGCTCACTCCAGCAATACGAGCTGCAACGAGAATTGCAGGGTTCACCTTTCCTTCCTTATTAGGAGGCGTACAGAGAACTATTTCTTTGCATCCTGCGATCTTAGCAGGAGTGGCAAGCATAAGAACTGTTGAGAATAAAGGAGCTGTGCCACCAGGAATATAAAGTCCTACCTTTTCAATGGCTACCGCTTTCTGCCAGCAAATCACACCTGGAGCAGTCTCAACCTTCTTGCCATCAAATTTCTGGCTTGAATGGAATACCTCAATGTTATGATGGGCAAGCACAAGAGCTTGCTTTAGTTCATCACTAACAAGAGATTCTGCCTCCTGCATTTCTGCTTCGCTGACCTGGAGAGACTCAAGAGAGACCTTATCGAACTTAAGTTCATACTCCTTTACAGCATCATCGCCCCTAGACTGAATATCGTCAAGAACAGTTTGAACCGTTTGACGAAGTTCTCCGGCATCACGATGTGGACGGGCAAGTAATGCTGCCCATTCTGCCTTTTGTGGAAATTTGATTATTTTCATCTTCTTATACTTTAGTACACTTAATCATGTACCGTGATTTGTTAAAGACGTATGTTTATTATTAAAGAATCATCTTTTCGATTGGAGTAACGAGAATACCCTCTGCGCCGAGTGCCTTGAGCTGTCCGACGATCTCCCAGAAATGCTTCTCTTCAAGCACAGCATGAACAGAACACCATTCGTCATCAGCAAGTGGAATGATTGTAGGGCTCTTAAGACCAGGAAGTACCTTAACAATTTCAGCAAGACGAGCCTTAGGAGCATTCATACGAACATACTTCTTGTCCTCAGCAATAAGAACAGATTCAATACGGAAAAGCAACTCATCAAGTATGGCGCGCTTTTCTGCAGAAAGTTTCTTATCTCCAATAAGAAGAGCCTCACTCTTCATAACTACCTCTACCTCTGACAGATTATTGCTAACAAGTGTAGAACCAGAGCTAACAATATCAAATATACCATCAGCAAGTCCGATACCTGGAGCAATCTCAACAGAACCTTGAATAACATGAATATCTATATTGACATTCTTTTCCTTCATAAAGTTCTTTAGGATATTTGGGTATGAAGTGGCAATTTTCTTTCCATTAAACCATTCTACACCAGGATAATCAACAGCCTTTGGAATAGCAAGTGAGATACGGCATTTACTGAAACCAAGACGCTTGATAACATCAGCATCCTCCCCACGTTCAACAAACTCATTTTCACCAACGATACCAACGTCAGCAACACCATCGGCAACAGTCTGAGGGATATCATCATCACGGAGATAAAGTACCTCAAGTGGAAAATTTGTTGACTGAACAAGCAATGTGCGCTTGCTACTAGGAATCTTAATACCTGCCTCAGTAAGGAGGTTAATTGTGTCCTCATAAAGACGACCCTTTGATTGAACTGCAATTCTCAACATAATAAATATCTTAATAATTATTAGTAATCTAAAATCATGAATGTTCCGCTTATAAGACTTCTTATGAGTCAGAATGTAAATATTTTCAAAAATATTTTGGTTATAAATTCACTCTTATTTATGGTAGCAGACAATTCTATTCATCGTCTTTTCCTCTAAGTGTAGCAATAACCTTCCTATATATAGTCTTTTCTCCCTATGAAATCATGAAGTTTGCGGAACTTCATTTATTGTATAACAACATTACCTGTAATGATTGTTCGGCTCATGCTAATATATGTAGCAATAAGCGGACGAGGTCTCATCTCCTCGTTATGATGGAACCATTCCAAAATTTCCTCAAAACTATAAGCATCCGTATCAAACACCACATAATCAGCTGTTGGTTCATCTTTGGCCAGAGTATTCTTACAAACAGAATGGTATAAATGATTTTCCTCCATTAAAGCCTCCATTTCCATAAGATTATGACCCTTTCCAACAAGCAAGAATTTTTTGTGACGTATATATTGCATCGAAGACTGGCGAACTGTGGAACGTTTTTTTAACTGCTGAGTCAAAAACGTTAATGCAGCCTTAGCATATACGGCTATTGTAACAACAGCTATCAATGGATAATTATATTTTCCAAAATGCTTATGAAAAAATATCAACATCGACTGGTAAAAGGCATTTACATATCTAAAAGAACTCTTTTGGGTACTTTCTCCCTTATAATGAAGAATTGTAGACGGGATATAATAATTCTTAAATCCAGCCTGCAATATTCTATATGACAAATCTATATCCTCTCCGTACATAAAAAATGTTTCATCGAGGAGTCCACAAATGTCTGTAGTTGTCTTACGCATCAACATACACGCACCAGAAATTATCTCTATAGGAGATGCCTCATCTAATGGCAAATATTGCATGTAATAACGTCCAAAAATACGACTCTGTGGAAACAACGAACACAAGCCTACCATCTTACAGAATGAAGTCCATGGCGTAGGCACTCCCCTTCTTGACTCTGGGGCAAAAGATCCATCTTGACGAAGCATTCTAAGTCCCAGACCTCCACAATCGTCATGACTATCCATAAATTCAATACATTGCCTCAGCACATTCTCTCCAACTATCGTATCAGGATTTAAAAGCATAAGATATTCACCTCTAGCCATTCTCAAAGCCTGATTGTTGGCTTTAGAAAATCCTGCATTAAAATCATTCTGTATAAAAAACACCCAAGGAAAACGTCCTCTAAGATATTCTACCGACCCATCTGTACTTTTGTTATCAACAACATATACCTCTCCGGAGATACCATTCAAAGCACGTTCTACCGACAATAAACATTGTTCGACATAATGCTTTACATTGTAGTTAACTATCACTATAGTGATTTTCATTTTCCTTAGTAGCTCTGTTCGTTAATCATTTGTAATTATTCCTCATCGGCATTTACCTTCTCAAGATATTCATCCAACTGAACACGCTTTGGCCAGCAATATAATGATATCATAGCAACAATCAAGGCACACATAGCACCTGTTATATTTGCAGTAATATAATATACCACAATATCTATTGCAATAATAAGAAGCAATACGACATTACGAACACATGCGTGAACTAAATAACTTTGTAGAGCCTCATCATTATTCATTCTTCGTAAAGAATGAGTAGTACAAAGATTATAGAACTTTAAAGAAAGTGGGACACCTATTACAGTAAGAAAGATTACTACGCAATTTAGCACAAATTCTTCCTGACTATTTGGTTCAACTATCCAATCTGCAAAAATATTGTTCTCACCCAATATGACTAATATTATAGATATAGACCATAGGGCAACAATTGTAGACTTCAAAATCAACAAAATTTCTTGTATTTTTTTTTCCATTCTGTTTTAAGTTCTTATTTTCCAGTAAACGGTACACGATTGACTAGCGAACGCCCCAATGTAACCTCATCAGTATACTGCAACTCATCATTTATAGAGAGTCCTCTTGCCAAAACCGTAATCTTAACTTTCGGGTAGTTCATCAATTTCCGATATATAAAGAAGTTTGTCGTATCCCCCTCCATCGTACTACTCAAAGCTAAAATTATCTCATTTACATCTCCTGAATCAACTCGTTTTACTAAACTATCAATCTCAAGATCACTAGGTCCTACACCATCCATGGGAGAAATAACACCTCCAAGCACATGATAAAGACCATGATATTGCATTGTAGCCTCGATAGCCATAACGTCTTGTATATTCTCAACAACGCATACAGTAGTAGCATCACGTCGAGGATCAGCACATAGCTGACAGACATCAGTATCCGAGATATTATGACAGACCTTACAATATTTTACTTCATGACGCAATGTCGATATGGCATCACAGAAACGGTCAACAGCCCCAACCTCAAGTCGCAAAGAATGAAGAACAAGTCGCATAGCAGTCTTACGGCCTATTCCAGGCAACTTTGCGAACTCATCAACGGCACGCTCCAATAGAGCTGACGAATACTGCTGAACCATACTTTCTAATTCGTAAAAACATTAAAAGTGTCATAAAAACGGCTGCAAAGTTACAAAAAAAACGTTTGCAGCCCAAAATATATGCATTATTTATACTTATTTCTTAGAAACAGGCACATCTGTCATTTCACCTGTTATAAAAATACGAGACATTTCATCTTTACAATTAGTAAAAATCTGTACATGCTTATTAACTTTTCCAGGCATCTTACCAAACCCATTATATGTAACTTTAATTTCTCCTGACGCACCAGGTGCAACAAAATCTTTTGGATAGTCAACAGCTGTACATCCACAAGAAGCATGTACATAATTTATAACTAATTTAGCCTTTCCGACATTTGTAAACTTGAATGTTACAGTCCTCACAGGATCATCCATGGAAAATGTACCCATACTTATCTTAGTATTTTCAAATTTGATAACTGGATATTTCTTTGCACTAACTCCTACTGCCACAACAAGTGAAAGCAGCAACATAATAAATCTTTCTTTCATCTTATTCAAGTTTTTGGAATGCCACAGTTGTGACATTTTCTCATTTTACAAATCAAAAATCAAGCAAAAGTAAATAAAAAACTATTATTAACACCAACCTTTGCATAAATTCTAACATTTTTTTGTAATTTTGTCCCCGAATTTTTAAAAATAACAGATATACATCGTACAAAATGGCTGAAACAAAGTACATCTTCGTGACTGGCGGTGTGGCTAGTTCACTTGGAAAAGGCATTATCGCTTCCTCAATAGGTAAACTGTTACAGGCAAGAGGTTACAACATTACAATCCAAAAGTTTGATCCATACATCAATGTAGACCCAGGTACACTCAATCCATACGAACATGGAGAATGTTACGTTACTATTGATGGTGTGGAGACAGACCTCGACCTTGGACACTACGAGCGTTTCACAGGTATTCAGACTACTCGTGCAAATAATATCACCACAGGACGTATCTACATGAACGTAATAGAAAAAGAACGCCGTGGCGATTATCTCGGAAAAACTATTCAAGTTGTACCTCACATTACTGACGAGATTAAGCGCAACATGCTTATCCTTGGACGTCAAAACAAATACGACTTCGTCATCACAGAAATTGGTGGTACAGTTGGCGACATAGAGAGTCACCCATTCCTCGAAGCTATACGACAGCTTAAATGGGAACTTGGACACAATGCCGTATGTGTACACCTCACATACGTTCCTTACCTTGCTGCAGCAGGTGAGCTTAAAACTAAGCCTACTCAACATTCTGTAAAGGAATTGCAGAGTCTCGGAATTCAGCCTGACGTAATTGTACTACGTGCTGAACACGACCTCAACCAAAACTTACGCAATAAAGTTGCTGCTTTCTGTAACGTCGATAAGGATTGTGTTGTTCAGTCACTTGACCTACCTTCTATTTATGAGGTACCTGTCAAGATGCAGGAACAGGCACTCGATATCGCTATTCTGCGTAAACTCAATATGGCCATAGGACCTACTCCAGGACTCGGCCCTTGGAAGAACTTCCTCGAACTTCGTCGCAACGCAACAGAAATTCTACATATTGGTCTCGTAGGAAAATATGATCTTCAGGATGCTTATAAGTCTATTTTGGAATCTCTGCAGCACGCAGGAACTTACAACGGCTTCAAGGTAAAGAGTCATTTCATCAATTCCGAGAAGATAAATGACGAAAACGTAGAAGAACAACTCAAAGGAATGGCTGGCGTTGTCATCTGTCCAGGATTCGGCCAGCGCGGAATAGAAGGAAAAATCACAGCTGCAAGATACTGTCGTGAAAACAACATACCAACATTTGGTATTTGTCTTGGTATGCAGATGATGGTAATTGAATATGCTCGTACCGTACTCGGATACGCAGATGCAAACAGCCGAGAAATGGATGAGTCTACACCACATAACGTGATTGACATCATGGAAGAACAGAAGTCTATCACACACATGGGAGGAACAATGCGTCTTGGAGGATATGAATGTACTGTACAAAAGGATTCTAAGACATACGAGGCATATAAACAAGAGAACATCATCGAGCGCCACCGTCATCGCTATGAGTTCAATAACGCTTTCAAAGAGGAATTTGAGAAAGCAGGAATGAAATGCGTGGGTGTAAACGCAGAAAATGACCTTGTGGAAATCGTCGAGGTGCCTACTAACAAATGGTACATAGGAACACAGTTCCATCCAGAATACTCTTCAACAGTTCTTAAGCCACATCCACTCTTCATGAGCTTCATTAAGGCTGCAATTGAGAACTTCAAGGGTACAGATGCACCTAAAGCAGACACAAAGAAAACAAAGTAAAAAACAATTAATTTAAATGAAAGATAAGAACCAACTCATTGGATGGCTTCTAATGGCTATTGTTGTCTTCGGTTGGATGATGTACAGCAATAACGACGCACGTCAACAAGCTCAAGAACGCCACATCCAAGACTCTATTAATGCTGTTAGACTAGAAAAACAGCAGAAGATTGATGATGCTAAGGCTCTTGAAGAAGCAAAAAAGAAGCAGGCTGAGATGACAGATAGCCTAAATCCTTTATTTGCTGCTCGACAAAACATAGCTGGCACAACAATCATAAAGAACGAAAAGATTGCCCTCACTATTAATAATAAAGGTGGTCAAATAGAAAAAGTAGAACTCCTCGACTCTAAATATAAAAGCAGAGAGGGAGGTAATGTTGTACTCTTTGACAATGGAGACAGTAATTTCGAAATCTCTATTGACGGCAAAAATGAAAACATCAAGTCAAATGACTTCTTCTTTGTTCCACAAAACGCAGAAGACGGAAGCGTGACAATGTCACTCCCTATTGCTAACGGTTCGCTTAACATTAATTACGAGTTAATACCAAACTCTTATATCGTCAATATCGATGTTCAAGCAAATGGTATAGACGGTTTCTTCTCATCAAAAACAAAGAGCATGAATATCTCATGGATTGAGAGAATGAAACAGCAAGAGAAGGGATTTGACTTTGAAAATCGTTATGCTACAATCACATACCGCGATACGGATGATGACACTAACGAGCTTTCTAACATGGGCGGAGATGAAACAAAGGACGAATTTGACGAGAATATCAAATGGGTTTCTTTCAAAGATCAGTTCTTCAGCCAAGTACTCATTGCTGAAAAGCCGCTCAAGGCAAGCTTGATGACTTCAAAACAAGATAAGAAAGGAACAGGATATCTAAAGACCTACACAACAGAGCTGACAGCAGACTTTGACCCTTCAGGTAAAAAAGCGACAAGCTTTGCAATGTATCTTGGTCCAAATGATTTTAGTATCCTCAATGAAAATGAAGACCTCATAAGTTCTGATTCAGACCTTGATCTACAGTCACTCGTTTACCTCGGATGGCCAATCATTAGATGGGTAAACAGATACTTCATGATCTATTTCTTCGATTTCTTGACAAGTTGGGGACTCAACATGGGTATCGTATTGCTTATACTAACCCTTGTAATCAAGGTAGCAGTATTCCCACTCATGCGTAAAGCACAAGTTGCTTCTGCAAAAATGCGTGTACTACGTCCAAAGATCGACGAGATTTCTGCAAAATATCCTAATCCACAGGATGCAATGCAGAAGCAACAAGAAGTGATGCTGCTATATAGCGAATATGGTTCAAACCCTATGGGCGGATGTCTCCCAATGCTCATTCAGATGCCAATCTGGATTGCCCTCTTCAACTTTATCCCTAACGCAATCGAGTTAAGAGGAGAGTCTTTCTTATGGGCTGACGACCTCAGTACATACGATGACATCATCAACTGGGGATTTGACATCTGGGGAATAGGCGACCACCTTTCTATCTTCTGTGTACTATGGTGTATCAGTACTATAGCAACTTCATGGTTCTCCATGCGCCAGCAGCAGGATGCTATGACACCAGAACAGGCTCAACAGATGGGAATGATGAAGTGGATGATGTACCTCATGCCACTGATTTTCTTCTTCTCTTTCAACGGATATAGTTCAGGACTTAACTATTATTACTTTATAAGCTCACTTATATCTGTAATAATGACTTGGATTATCCGAAAGAGCATCAACGACGAAAAGCTTCTTGCACAACTCGAAGAGAACAGAAAGAAGCGTAAAGCTCAGGCTGCAGAAGGTAAAAGACCTTCAAGCATGTTTACACGCATGCAAGAACTTCAGCAGAAGCAAATGGAAAAGCTAAAGGAACAGCAGGAGCGCCAGAACAGACAAAACAAATAAATATAACACTAACATCAGGGCGGAATCATCATTCCGCCCTTAACTTCTTTCTTATGAACAAAACAACATTGTCATTATTAGCAGCTACACTATTATCAATGGCAGACTCTAATGCACAACCACAAACATTCATTGGACGACAAACACCCAAAATTGAAAATCGCACTCTTACACCTGAAGCTCTTTGGGCTATGGGACGTGTCGGAGGCGCTTCAGTATCACCTGACGCAAAAATAATAGCATACAACGTTAGCTATTATAGCGTAAAAGAAAACAAGAGTCATACTGTCATTTATACAGTAAATAGTGATGGCAACGGCGAGAAACTGCTTACCTCATCAAAATCATCAGAACTCGCTCCTAAATTCATCAAAAACGGTTCATTAATAGCTTTCCTTGGTGCTGACAACGAAGGAACAATGCAAGTATGGGCTATGAACCCTGATGGTACAAATCGTCAACAACTTTCTCACGAAAAGGAAGATGTTGAAGATTTCCTCTTCTCACCTGACGAGAAGAAAGTAATACTTATCAAATCAATAAAGTACGGAAAACGTACTAATGACTTGTATTCTGACCTCGACAAAGCAAGCGGACGCGTCATTACAGACCTAATGCATCGTCATTGGGACGAATGGGTTGAGAGCATCCCTCATTCTTATGTCGCTAACTTCGACGGTACAGCCATCACAGGAACAAAGGATATCCTTGAAGGCGAACCATTCGAATGCCCTATGAAGCCTTTCGGTGGAATCGAACAGCTCGCTTGGAGCCCAGATAGCAAAACCATAGCTTACACTTGTCGCAAACTTGAAGGACGCGATTATGCATGTTCTACAGATGCAGATATTTACTTCTACAACATAGAGACTGGTAAAACAAAAAACATCTGTAAGCCTGAAGGATATGTTCGACCAGAAATCGACTATACAGAGTCACTCATCAATCAGAAAGTAAACACAGAAGCTCCTGTCGTTGGAGGAATGACTTTTGCCGGTTACGACATCAATCCTTCATTCTCACCTGACGGAAAATATGTTGCATGGCAGAGTATGAAGCGCGATGGCTACGAATCAGACATCAACCGCCTCATCGTGATGGATCTCAAAACAGGCAAATGCCGTCAGCTGGCCGCAGAATTCGACAGCAACGTTGATTCTTACACATGGAGCGATGACAGCAAAACTATATACTTCAACGGAGTATGGCACGGAGAAACTCACATCTACTCTGCTGATGTAAAGACTGGCGCATATAAAAAGATTACAAATGGGCAGTACGACTACACAAGCGTCTCAACTCTTGGCAAAGGCCTACTCTGCTCACGTCAGTCAATGTGCGAACCAAGCGACTACTATCTTGTTGATGCAAAAACAGGAAAAGCTACTCGCATAACTAACGAGAACAAATATTTTGCAGAGAATATCGACTGGGGAACAGTTGAACCAAGATGGACAAAGACAACCGATGGAAAGGACATGCTATCATGGATAATCCTTCCTCCTAACTTCGACAAGAACAAGAAATACCCTACTCTTCTCTTCTGCGAAGGTGGTCCTCAAAGCCCAGTAAGCCAGTTCTGGTCATTCCGATGGAACATGATGATTATGGCAGCAAACGGATATGTTGTTGTTGCACCAAACCGTCGTGGTCTCCCAGGATTTGGTCACGAATGGAACGAGGAAATCTCTCTTAACTACGGTGGTCAATGTATGGACGACTACTTCACAGCCATTGACGATGCTGCCAACAATCTTCCTTATGTCGATAAGAACCGCCTCGGCTGTGTAGGAGCAAGCTTCGGAGGATACTCTGTATATTGGATTGCAGGCCATCATGACAAACGTTTCAAGGCATTTATCGCACATGACGGAATCTTCAACATAGAGCAGCAATATCTAGAAACAGAAGAAATGTGGTTTGCCAACTGGGATATGGGTGGTGCTTTCTGGAATGGACACGACCGCACATTCTCAAACAGCCCTCATCGTTTCGTTGACAAGTGGGATACTCCAATCCTCTGTATTCAGGGTGAAAAGGACTACCGCATCGTAACATCACAAGCAATGTCTGCATTCAACGCAGCACGTCTCCGTGGTGTTCCTGCAGAATTCCTATGCTTCCCAGATGAGAATCACTGGGTACTCAAACCACAGAATGGCGTTCTCTGGCAAAGACGTTTCTTCAACTGGCTTGATAAATATGTAAAGTAAGAACTAAAGAAAGTAAATAAATAGAAAGCCTAGAATAACTAAAAAATGACAGAAAAAATTCAAAATACACTTCGAGACTCAAAGGGAGCAAGATGGGTTGCTCTCATTATAGTCTCATTCACAATGATGTGGGGATACTTCCTCACAGACGCCATGTCGCCACTTATGGATATGCTCGGCATCTCCATCGATCAAGGTGGTATGGGATGGTCAGCAGGCGACTTCGGATGGTTCAATTTCGCCTACTCACTCTTCAACGTATATTGTCTGATGCTTCTCTTTGGTGGAATCATCCTCGACAAGTTCGGAGTTCGTCTCACAGGACTCGTATCATGTTTCTTCATGGTACTTGGAGCTGGTATAAAATACTATTCAGTTGAATATATCGCTCCAGGTGGTGAACCAGTACTTAACCTTCCACTTATTGGACTATGCCTCAACAAGCAAGTTCTCGTAGCATGTCTTGGATATGCGTTCTTCGGAGTTGGATGCGAAAACTGCGGTATCACCGTTTCAAAGGTATTAGCAAAATGGTTCGAAGGCTACGAACTTGCACTCGCCATGGGAGTACAGGTGGCAGTAGCGCGTCTCGGAACAGGTTTCGCATTCCTCATAAGCCCTGGACTTGCAAAGAGTTTCAGCATGTCAACTCCACTCTTTGCATCATTTATACTTCTTGTAATAGGACTACTCGCCTATATGGTGTTCTGCGTGATGGACATGAAACTCGACAAGCAATTGCCTCATACAGCTGCCTCAAACGATGACAGCGAGAACTTCAAGATAACAGACTTGAAGTATATCCTTAATAATAAAGGATTTTGGCTCATTGCCACTCTCTGCCTTTGCTTCTATTCAGCAGTATTCCCATTCATGAAGTACGCCACTTCACTCATGATTAACAAATACGAAGTAAATCAAGTGGTAGAATTTGACCTCTTCGGTTCACACTTCATCCAGCCACTTGCAGGACTACTCGTGATGCTCATTCCTTTCGGCAACCTCATTATGACTCCTGTATTTGGAAGCATATACGACAAGCACGGCAAGGGTGCCACAATAATGATGATAGGCTCAGTCCTTCTCATCATAGTACACGTGCTTTTCGCTCTCCCACTCTTCAACGTGTGGTGGTTTGCCGCAGCCGACATGGTACTTCTCGGAATAGCCTTCTCACTTGTCCCATCTGCCATGTGGCCAAGCGTACCAAAGATTATTCCACTCAAGCTCCTCGGCTCTGCATACGCACTTATCTTCCTTATCCAGAACATTGGTCTCGGACTCGTACCACTGGGTATAGGTAAAGTGCTTGAAAATCTCTGCATCACAGGAACTGTCGTTCGCGACGGTGCAGAAGTAGTACAATATGACTACACACTCCCAATGTGCATCTTTGCAGTATTTGGAGTAATAGCCCTCGCTCTTGCCTACCTTCTCAAGGTTGAAGACAAGAAAAAGGAATACGGACTAGAAAAAGCTAATATTAAATAACAAAACTAATAATAAAACCAAAATTAACTATGTTTGAAGGACAGCCAAAAGGTCTTTGGACCTTAGCATTAGCCAACACAGGCGAGCGATTCGGATATTACACAATGCTTGCCGTATTTGCACTATTCCTCGGTGAAAACTTTGGATTTGCCGCAGGTACAGCCTCTGAGATTTACACTTGGTTTCTTACTGCAGTCTATTTTCTTCCACTCTTTGGTGGTATGGCAGCAGACAAATGGGGATATAACAAGATGGTCATCATCGGTATTCTCATCATGTTCTTTGGCTACCTACTCCTTTCTATCCCATTAGGTGGAGGTAGCACAGCAGTAGCAGCCATGGCAGCAGCACTTGCTCTCGTTAGTCTTGGCACAGGACTCTTCAAGGGAAACCTCCAGGTCATGGTTGGTGATCTCTATAACGAAGCACGCTATGCAGATAAACGTGATGCTGGATTCTCACTCTTCTATATGGCAATTAACGTAGGCGCACTCTTTGCACCAACAGCAGCCATCAAGATTATGGATTGGGCACAACAAGATCTTGGTTACTCAAAAGCAGATTCATACCATTTTGCATTTGCAGTAGCTTGCATCTCAGTTATTGTGTCTATACTTATATACTTCTTAGGTAAGTCAACTTACAAACAGGTTCTGACAACTAGCAAAAAAGAAAAGAGCAATACAACCGTACAGGAAGAAGAAATGAGTGCATCAGAGACTAAAGAACGTATCATTTGTCTCTGCCTCGTTTTCGCCGTAGTAATATTCTTCTGGATGGCATTCCACCAAAACGGTCTTACACTCACTTGGTTTGCTGACGAGTTCACTACAACAAAATCTTCAGGTCTTGAGGCTATGCAGTTTGATGTACTCAACCTTGTTGCTTGTATATTCATAGTGTTTGGCGCTTTCGGTATCTACCAAAACGAAACAACAAAAGGCAAAAATATCGCTTTCGCCATTGTTGCTGCAGCCGTAGCTTATCTCGTATATAAGTACAACACTCTCCCTGCAGAAGTCTCTCTCTCTGCTCCTATTTTCCAACAGTTCAACGCATGTTTCGTTGTAATGCTCACCCCAGTCAGCATAGCACTCTTTAGTTGGCTTGCAAAGAAAGGTAAGGAGCCAAAAGCACCAGTTAAGATTGGTCTTGGAATGCTTGTAGCAGCAGGAGCATATCTTCTCATGACGATATTCTCTATAGGTCTTCCAGCATCTAATCATCCAGAACACGTAGCAGACGTTACTCCAAACCTTCTCGTGGCAACATATCTTATTCTCACTTTTGCCGAGCTTCTTCTCTCACCTATCGGAATCTCATTCGTGACAAAGGTTGCACCTCCAAAGTACAAAGGTATGATAATGGGTGGCTGGTTCGTTGCAACAGCACTTGGAAACAAACTCGTATCAATCCCAGGACACATGTGGGACATGCCACTTCCAATAGTATGGGGCACTCTCATGGGCATCTGCCTCGTTGCAGCTCTCTTTATATTCTCAATCATCAAGAAGCTTAACAAGGTTGCATAACAAACTTTATAACTGATATAAAAAGAGCGATTGACACAACTAATTCTTGTCAGTCGCTCTTTCTTTTTATGATGAAATGCAAAATTATTATAACTTTGCAGCCTGTAAGATATTAAAGCAAAATATTATACATTAACCAATAAACTTACAAAATGAATATCATACTAAAAACAGTATTGACGGCTATAACTGCCGTTACATTTTCTCTTCCATGCCAGGCATGGGATAAAAAAGGACACGACATCACCGCAGCAATTGCTCAACGTCACTTAACGAAAAAAGCAAGAAAGCAAATTTCAGAACTCCTGGATGGAAAAACTATCATCTACTGGGCACCATGGATGGATGATGCGAGTAACTCTCCTGAGTATAAATATAGCAAAACATGGCATTACCTTGACATCTCAAAGGGAATGGACGTGATGGACTTTGTCAAAAAAGACAAGAAAGGTGATATTATCGTAGCAATAAATGCACAAATAGAAACACTAAAGAATGAGAATCTTTCTCGTGAACAAAGGCAGCTGGCTCTCAAATTCCTAGTACACTTAATGGGCGACCTTCACCAACCACTCCACCTTGGATACCCTGAAGATAAAGGAGGGAATACCATAAAAGTAGTTTTCTTCAACAGGGAAACATCACTTCACGCCATGTGGGACGGAGCAATAACAGCAAGAGCACACGATTGGAGTCACACAGAATGGACTGAAGAAATTGACACATACAACAAAAAGGAAATAAAGAGTATTGTCAGCGGTACCGTGTATGACTGGGCTAGACAATCACATGCACTGGCAGAAGACATATACCAAGAGACATCTGAGGGAGCTGAACTCTCATACGAATATGTTCGTAGGTGGGCACCTGTCATTGAGCAGCAATTCATCAATGGCGGACTTAGATTAGCAAAAGTTCTAAACGATATTTTCAAATAACTCTACTTGTGCGATGTTCTTCAACTCATCGTTAAACACCCATTTTATTATCGTTTAACAAGC